>CALZJE010000023.1 GCA_945787715.1 uncultured Ectothiorhodospiraceae bacterium
AGGATCATACTTAACCACACGGATGGCTTTGGCGTTTGTGCTCAGGGTAACAATGATGATCTCTTTTTAATTTTTCGCGGCACCACCAGTGCAAACCGTGGCGCGGATTTCTTCACTGATGCCCGTATCGGTATTGAAAACTCAACTGCGGGGCTCCCGGTGCATCTTGGCTTTAATAACTGCTTTAGCAGTATGTTACCAGAAATCCGCTCATTTTTTGGTGCCCATACTAGTGGCGGAAAAACGGTTCACTGTATTGGCCACAGCCTTGGTGGCGCTGTCGCTTCGTTAGCTGCCGATTGGGTGGCACGCAATACGATTCATACAGCCAAACTCTACACCTTTGGTGCACCAAGGGTGGGGACAGATTGGTTTGTAAAGAGCACAACTGATGCAATTCTCAGCAAGAATATACACCGCGTTTATCATCGCACAGATCCAGTACCGATGGTGCCGCTGTATCCATTTATGCATGCAGCCTATGGCCAAGAAGGACACTATCTTTTCTCCGCAGAACCGCTGACCTCGGGCAAAGCCCACGAAATGGCCAAATACATAGAATCAGTTGATCTAAAAACCTGGGAGCAGTTATCAGAAACACCAGAAAGTCCTTATACGATAGAATCGGCCATTGAGTCCTGGTTAAAATCAAAATCTCCAGTAGATACCAGTAGTGCTGCTTTCTGGCGCTGGATCGATTCCGCATTGATTTATGTGTTAAAGAAAGTCTCCATGGCAGCAATTATTTCTCTACAAGGGGCATTTACTACAACTTTTACCATCGCTGATAAGATGGCTTATATTCTGGCGAAAGGGATTGATCTTGCCGAAAACATCAGTATTTGGGTAGAACACTTAATGCGCAAACTGATGCAAGCACTGGGGATGCAAGTGGCAAAATCCAAAGAAGAATTAACTCGCAGTTTAATCAGTAATGTACTTGCACGTATTGTTGAAAAAGCCAATAAAGAAGTACGTAACGCTTTGCGACAACTTTAATGCAACTACCACCAAATTCAACTGCTTGCTTTAAATATTAGCGAAACTTAACACTTATGAGCTTTTTTATAACCACCGCTAAAATCATCGCCACTATATTTTTATTCGCTTTTTTTGTGACGGGTATAATGAAAGCCAATCGCCGTTTCCATTCCACACGTTATCCCCCTATGGCCGAGTATGCGACAAGCTTTATCATTAGCTTTTTATCAATTGTCGGTTTTTATTATTTATGGTGGTCATAAAGTGGCGACCACGACTTCATCCTCAACCGACATATTTCCTTGGACAAATCCGACTGATGCGTTTCCATCAATATACACGATAGGAAAGAAACTAGGGTTATGCCTATTTTACAGTATATTATTAAATATCTGTAATTCAGAATTACATGTTTGACCCTCTTATTACTCTTATTAACGACTATTCGTACCTATATGGAATCAATATTGTGTGAATTCGTGGGGATACTTCAGGCGTTGACCTCTTTTTATTTAGAACTAACTCTTATCCACTACTAACAATACCGAGAGTAGTAGCTTGTGAGATAGCAAATTGAAGCTATTTTCTTAAAGAAGCAGTATTAAGTACTGATCCCTTAATACTGTTTTTCGAACTTTCTTTCTCAATTTAAAAATATAAAATCAGGTTAAACGTATCAAGCTTTTATATAGATAATTTTAAGGAGTAGTTACGTTATTTAATGTTTTTCGTAAATGGTATATACCAAAAAACACCAGTCCGAATACAACTGGTATGGATAGACCGGTTGCGATCTCGATATTGATATCAAATCCGGCAGATTTAACGGCTTTTAATCCATAACTAACAATACCAATAAAATAATAACTGAGCACAACGATTGATAAACCTTCTACAGTTTCTTGTAAACGTAATTGCATTTGAGCTCGCTTATCCATAGATTGCAATAAATCACGAGTTTGGCCTTCCATGGTGATGCCCACCCGGGTACGCAGTAAGTCGGACGCCCCCGCTACACGAGTGGATAATGTCTCCAGATTGTCATGCACGGAGGCACATGTATCCATGGCCGAAGTTAGCCGTTGCTCCATAAATTCATGGAACATTTGCAGGCCTTGGATACGTTGTTCACGCAATTCAGTAATTCGCAATTTCACAATATTGTAATATGCAGACGTGGCGCTAAAACGTTGGTTAGTTAATGCGGATATGCTTTCAATTTCTGCGGCCAGCCGTGTAAGTTTATTAAGTAAACGCTGCTCATCTTCAAGAGTTTCCAGATCTGTATTATTAGTTGTTAGCTCTGCCAGACGCTCATCGAGACGGGCAAGTTCAGGAATATACTTACGTGCTAATGGCACTGGTAACATGGCCAACATACGATATGTTTCAATGTCGATAAGTCGTTTAACAAGGCGACCAGTCTGGTGACGAGACAGATCAGTAACATTAATCAAAATTCGGCAAAAACCATCGTTATGAATTTTATTGTCAGTCCAAACAATAGCACGATCAGCAGCGACTTTTGCGCCAATAATGTTATTAGATGCAAACAAAGCAGAAAGTTCGTTCATTGTGTATTTTGGTTTATCTCTTTTTTCTACTACAACATGCGTAGCAGAAATTATTTCTCCAGGAAGACTTTCCAACCATTCTTTTGATACATGTTGAATTGCATTCTCGCTAAATGGTGTTTCAGATGAAGATGAAACAAAAAAAGTATAGCTGCAGAATTCATTGTGACGTTCCCAGCGTAAGCGAAATGAACCAAAGTTGGCACTGAAGTAACGAGTATCTATTGCTGGCAGAGCAACACTGTAATGATGGCAAAGTTGAGTAAGAAGATTCAACTCTTTCTGTGCATTGCTAATGTTAGACAACAATGCCAGCTGTGATACCAGGATCGGGGCAGATAGTAATTCATAAGGACTGGCATGTAACTCGTTTTGTAGTTTTATGCGTGTATTGTATTCGGGAATACCAATAACTTTACTTTTAAGTGGTTTTGTATTAATTGTATCTGATTGCGTGTTGCTCATTGACGTGTCTGTTCCTTCGACATATTTGTAGGGATTAGTATTTAATAAAATTAAGCGCAAGACATACTGTGTTTATTCCACATGTAATGACAAAATATTACGTAAATTTGTTTGATTGAATTGAGGATTTGCAGCTGATTGAAAAGCAAAAAACACCCGGTTCCTTCCAGGCTCTGAAATGCAATATTGATTCCACATCGAGAATAGATATTCTTGAAACGACTAAGTGTTACTTAAAGCGGAAGCATCATGCCAATATGATCGAAATACTGCCGTTAAATGGCCTTTCGAAATTTAACCGCGAATACCGGCAGGTTGCGAAATAAATCATCCATAGTCTTTTCAATAAATAGGAAAATTTTTACAAACATTTTTGTTGGTTGGCACAGGCCCTCTTTCATAATATCAACAATACCGCAGAGATACGGCCTCGCGTTAATTAGTCAACACTTTACCAAGAAAAGCCATCAATGGAATTATCGCTTCAAAGTCAAACCGTGGAATATTGTAATATATGTTATACAACTATAGTTAGACTGCAATTTTATTACAGCAACTAAAAAAATATTTGCAATAGTTGTAATAAATAATCTATAAACGCGCCATTGGGATCTAGTCTTGTCTCATGCATAACTTATAGTTGTCACGAACTTTAACAGGGGGGCTGTACCTTTATAGCGCCCTTATAGTGCTATCAATCAAATTTAAGCAGCTTATAGAATTTGGCCATTCATGACCAAATATTACAACATTTAACGGCAACCATACCCTATTAAATATGATTATATATATTCTGCCATATGATTGTAGCGGATCAAGGTTACAGAAACAGTATCTATCATTACTATTAACATGCCGACGAACTGCAAGAAAACCACTAACAAATAGCAGCACTATAGGTGGGAGAAAGTTAAAACGGTTGTAAAAGAATCCTGCCCCGCTTTTTTTTGATTAATGGATGACGCCACAATCACTTAAAGCAGTATTGCAATAACGCAGGCCAGGCACCATATATATTGCTTACACAGCCTAACCTTGTTCGTTAGCTGCATTAACCTCAAACCAGTAAAGAAATTCATCTATTTCCCCCATAAAATTCTTTTGTTCTTTCATCTGATGGAAACAGCAACTCTACTTTAAGCTCACTAACAGTAACATCTTGGATCGTGCTTAGTTGAGATATAACTGAAAAGAATGATAGAACACAAGCATCAACTTTAAATTTCGTTGATAAAATCACTTGGTTTTCATCAACATTAATGATTTCATTATTTGGGCTTAAACACGCTGCCAAGCTTTCTTCTAGCTCCTCTAATCGACTAGATCCACTCAGCATACTTATTTCATGCCTTAACCGCGCTAAAACAACTGATGCAGATTCATGCCAGTTTATGATTTTCGATGTCTTGGGGCTGTCAGATATGAGAGCTTCAACCAGGTTTTTATGACCAGAATAACCCAAATCAAATAGCAATTTTTTTGCTGAGTCATTTGCATTCACAACATCCCAGTTTTGATTCAGAACAATAGCAGGATAAGGCATATGATTTTCAATCATTTGATCAATAGCACCAAATACGGGCTTCAAATCCTCATGCTCAATAGATAGCTCTGTATAAACAGGAGCGTAACCGGCTAAATATAACCCTCTATTTATTTCTCGTTTAGGTAAAATTAAAAACTCTCCTATTTTAAGGATCATTTCTCTGCTTGGGGTAGAACGTCCTGTTTCAATAAAACTGACATGTTTGCTGGAAATACCCAACTCCAAGGACAGTTGAAGCTGACTATATCTTCTTTGTTTTCGCCACTTTCTCAGAATACACCCGATGGAATTATTCATCTCTCAATTATTTCAACCTTTATCAAAAACACTTACCTCACAGGTAATTGTTTTGCATTACAGCACACTTTAATCTCTACTTTTCTATTTTAGGAGATTTATATGTCATTAAATACACGGGCTAATTTTTTAATGGCCGTTTCCATCATTTTTGCTATTTACTCGCTTCTATGGGGACTTGCCCCTTTCGCAGAGTTTAATACTCCAGCTCGATTTATTCTTGATCTCGCTGACTGGCCTGTTGACAATCTATCTGCTCCACTTGATAAAAACACAATGTGGCTATCAGCTATTGGAGCCGGACTACTGGGAGCTGTTTCTATATTTCTAGGTGGAATTGTTGTTCCGGCACTTAAAGAGGGAAATAGATCAATTATTCACACGACAATATTGGCAATGATTTTTTGGTATGTTATTGACAGTGCTGGATCAATAGCCGCAGGAGTCAGCTCAAATGTGTTTTTCAATACAATTTATCTGGCATTAGTATTAATTCCATTGATTTGTATTCGTAAAGATAAAGCTGCTTAGGGACACGATCCTGAGTTTCAGATCTAAAAGGGTTCAGTACCCTTATAAAGATTATTGAGTATCAACTACATTACAACACATCCAAAATTAACATATACACCAATGAATGTATTCAAATCGACGTATTTCTACACAAAATCACTATCTATCTAATGCTATCCACAAAAAAAGGCCAGTAACAAAGTACTGGCCTATTTGCTACTCACAAGTCTTATCTATCAACTCTCGTGATAAATCTCCGATCCCTTATCCATAAACTGCACAGACTTCTCTTCCATACCTTTCTTCATCGCATCTTCAACACCAATGCCCATTTTGTCAGCATAATCACGAACGTCTTGTGTGATTTTCATGGAGCAGAAGTTAGGACCACACATGGAGCAAAAATGAGCCACTTTGTGCGCATCTTTCGGCATGGTTTCATCATGATATTCACGGGCGCGATCAGGATCCAATCCGATATTGAATTGATCTTCCCAGCGGAATTCGAAACGTGCTTTCGACATAGCATTATCACGAATCTGCGCACCAGGATGGCCTTTGGCTAAATCCGCTGCGTGTGCTGCGATTTTGTAGGTGATGATTCCTTCTTTCACATCATCACGATTCGGTAAGCCTAAATGCTCTTTCGGCGTGACGTAACAAAGCATGGCGCAACCAAACCAGCCGATCATTGCGGCGCCGATGCCTGATGTGATGTGATCATAGCCCGGAGCGATATCCGTGGTTAATGGACCAAGCGTATAGAAGGGTGCTTCATCACAACATTCTAATTGCTTGTCCATGTTCTCTTTGATCATGTGCATGGGTACATGGCCTGGGCCTTCGATCATAGTTTGCACATCATGTTTCCAGGCGATTTTTGTTAACTCACCTAACGCTTCCAGTTCACCAAACTGCGCTTCGTCATTCGCATCAGCAATTGAGCCAGGGCGTAAACCATCGCCTAACGAAAATGAAACATCGTAAGCTTTCATGATTTCGCAGATATCTTCGAAATGGGTGTAGAGAAAATTTTCTTTGTGATGCGCTAAACACCATTTCGCCATAATGGAACCACCGCGCGAAACAATGCCGGTTACTCGCTTGGCTGTTAAGGGCACGTGACGAAGTAATACACCTGCATGGATGGTGAAATAATCAACCCCTTGCTCGGCTTGTTCGATTAATGTGTCTTTGAAAATTTCCCAGGTTAAGTCTTCAGCTTTGCCATTAACTTTTTCTAACGCCTGGTAAATAGGAACCGTGCCGATAGGAACAGGTGAGTTACGGATAATCCATTCGCGAGTTTCATGGATATTTTTACCGGTGGATAAATCCATGATGGTATCGGAACCCCAGCGAATTCCCCAGGTCATTTTATCGACTTCTTCTTCAATAGAAGAGGTGACTGCTGAGTTACCAAGGTTACCATTTATTTTTACCAGGAAGTTTCGGCCAATAATCATTGGCTCTAACTCGGTGTGATTGATATTTGCGGGTATGATTGCACGACCACGCGCGATCTCTTCTCGAACAAATTCGGCGGTAATTTGATCAGGCAAGTTTGCACCCCAACTATTGCCTGGGTGCTGGGTTTTCATGGCTTCTTTGTATTCTTCCAAACGTAAATTTTCTCGAATGGCAACATATTCCATTTCAGGGGTGATAATGCCTTGCCTGGCATAGTGCATTTGCGAAACGTTTTTCCCTGCTTTAGCTTTTCGCGGCTGGCGAATATGATCAAAGCGTAATTGCGATAAACTCGGATCATTGGCGCGTTGCTGGCCATATTCAGAACTGAGTTCTGTTAACTCTTCAGTATCATCTCGATCTAGAATCCACTGTTTTCTAACTTCCGCCAATCCTAGACGAATATCGATTTGTACATTCGGATCAGTATATGGGCCAGATGTATCGTAAATAGTGAGTGGCGCATTTTTTTCAAATCCATCTTTAACCGGCGTATCTGAAAGGCTGATTTCGCGCATCGGCACGCGGATGTCATCTCGGCTTCCGGTGAAATAGATTTTTTTGGAATTAGGTAGTGATTGAATTGACGCGTCGTTAATCTTCGCGTTTTTACTGAGGAAATCTTCTGGTACTGCGCTCATAGTTTCTGGTCCTTAAGTCTCGATAGGACAATGACGCAGAATCGCAAGCTTTCTGTGCTTCCCTACGTCGGAATTGCCCGAATCAGGTTCGAAGGGTATTTCTCAGCCTGTCTATAGAATAGAGGCACCCCCGCAAGGATTGAAAATTAACACAATTAGAGACAAGGGAACAGCAAAAGAAAACATTGAATTTGTCATGGGAAGCAAAACTAGACAAGAAAGACTTAGTGATTTGGTTACAATTAATCAAAATGCTGTTAGTATTTCCCGCTCTCAAATCGAATTTACCCATGAATTAACTATCAATTCAACGTAAATAAAAAAATAACAGACACTACTGTTAGAGAAAAAATAGCTATTTGCAGGATTAAAGAATGAACGAAATGAATTTTGCTCAAGCTCGCCACAATATGGTTGAGCAACAAATACGCACTTGGACAGTACTTGATAAAACGGTACTCGATACAATTGAAGATTTTATACGCGAAGATTTTGTGCCTGAAGCCTATAAAAGAATGGCATATACAGATACCGCTATTCCTCTTGATCATGGTCAAGAGATGATGCATCCAAAAATCGAAGCCCACCTTTTGCAAGCATTGGATATTCAACCGACAGATAACGTGCTGGAAATTGGTACTGGCTCAGGTTCCGTGACGGCACTACTGGCTGAGCTCGCAGCCACTGTTGACAGCGTCGATATTTTCCCAGATTTCCAAAAAACTGCCAGGAGTAAGCTTGCGGCAAAAGGTTATACGAACGTCCGAATGATCGAAGGTGATGGTTCTAAAGGTTGGGGGGAAGAGTTACAGTATGATGCGATTGCTATCACAGGTGCTCTACCTGAGTTACCTGAGCAATATAAACATGCTCTGAAAGTTGGTGGCAGGCTGTTCTGTATCGTTGGCAGTGGTAATACCATGCAAGCTATTTCCATTTACAGAACACACGGTAACCAATGGACTGAGAAAAGCCTGTTCGAGACTCATTTGCCTTATTTGCTTAATGCTGAAAAACCAACTGAGTTCGAATTTTAATCAACACCGACTATATATATTTTAAACAACGTAGTGACATCACTGCGTTGTTCCAATCGACTATTCCTAAAGCATGAAACACTTCGATCCGAAACAACTATCGGAACATATTGAAAATCCACAGGCAAATATTCTTCTTCTTGATGTTCGCGAACCTTGGGAATTTGAGATCTGCCATATCGAGAATTCGGTTTCAATCCCTATGGGCACTATTCCGGATAAGCTCCACGAATTGGATAAGACTCAAGAAATAGTAGTGATATGTCATCACGGCGTTAGAAGCCGACAAACTGCCATGTTTCTCGAACATAATGGATTTTCAAATATCATCAATTTAACGGGTGGCATTGATGCCTGGGCCCAAGAAATTGATAGAAATATGAGCAAATACTAACCATAGAGCGAGAAATCAATGAAAATACAAGTGCCACAAGGATTAATGGCGCTTTTCATTTTGATTTGTTCTACCTCAGTACACGCAAGCAATCTTCTCGATCTTTTCTATTCAGCTATTGAAAATGACCCAATACTAAAAGCCGCTCAATCTTCTAAAAAAGCAGGCGAAGAAGCAAAACCTAAAGCACTTTCAAAACTACTACCAAAAATTTCTGTTTCTGGCCATGCGGGGAAAGCTTCACACGACATCAAAAACGCTATTCCCGAAATAGAGAAAGAAAGGCAAATAACTAATGAAATTGCTATTTCATTAGTTTTATCGCAACCAATTTTCAACTTATCAACATTTAGAGAACAAAAACACGCCTCATTCCATCAAAGACAATCCGAACTGCGTTACCGAATTGCTCAACAGGATCTCATTTTTCGTGTTGCTGATACTTACTTCACAACACTTTCCTATAAAGACAGATTCGACTTCGCTCGTTCAGAACGAAACAAGATCGCCAAGCTTGTTAAAATCGCTGAGAAGCGTTTTGAGAATGGAAATACAGAAGCTTTTCAAGTTTTGGAAGCTCAAGCTAAACACGATATGGCTCTGGCGCGTGAAATAAAACTTGAAAGCCAACTACTCACACAACGCGATGAACTAATACGCATTACCGGCACAAGCCAAGATAAGCTGATGGTTGTTAAACCAGATGCACCGCTAATCCCACCTTCGCCGAGTAACATGCAGAATTGGGCAGATAGTGCTCAAGAGCAAAACCTCCTCATCGCTGTTAAAAAAATTGAGGCGGACCTGATTAAACAAGAACTGGATATTATTCGAGCAAAACGTTATCCAACTGTCGACTTAAATGCCAGCTATGGAAGGAACGACTATGGAGGTGCTTATCCGCAGAACAGCTTGGATGCTGCAATAACACTCAACTTAAATATGACCCTGTATGATGGCAACCACTTGAGCACACATCTCCGTGAGAAAAAGCATATATTTGAGCGGATCATGCATGAATTTGAAGCTAAAAAACGTGAAGTAGCATTAAGTACTCGCAGTTCCTATCTGGGTATTATTGCCGGAATTAGTTATATAAAGGCATTAAACCAAGCCATAAACTCTGGTGAGCAAGCGCTAAGATCGGTTAACAAGGGGTTTGAAAAAGGGGAAAAATCAACTATTGATGTGCTCAATGTGCAGCAAGAACTTTTCAAAAATAAACAAGAATATGCCAATTCGCGGTATCAATACATACTCAGTATGCTACGTTTGAAACAGAATGTTGGGGCCCTTTCAATTGACGATCTAGAGCAGGTTAACAGCTGGCTGCATTAATTTCTGAATGGCTCAAAAGCCTCACAGATATAATGCAGAATAAAAATATGGGCTTCTTGAATGCGCGATGTTCTCTTACCGGGAACGACAATAGAAACATCAGCCATCTCTTTCAAACTACCGCCGTCTCTTCCGGTTAGAGCAATCACTTTAATATTTTGCTGTTTCGCCTGTCGCACTGCTTCAATCAGGTTTTCAGAATTTCCTGAAGTACTTATGACCATCAATACATCTTCTGCATGGCCAACTGATTCAACTTGCCGAGCAAATATTCGATTGAATCCGTAATCATTGCCAATCGCTGTTAACGCTGCTGTGTCGGTAGTGAGTGAAAAAGCAGCGTAGCCTTGTCGATCTTTTTCAAATCTTCCGGTGAGTTCAGAGGCGAAATGTTGAGCATCAGAAGCAGATCCACCATTACCGCAGACCATCACTTTATTAGTACCCAATAAGGCTTGCTTGATTAGTCCTGTTGCCGCCTCAATATCTTCACTTAAGAATTGAACACTGTTGATAGTTTCCAAGTGTTCATTAACAGCATTAATCAAACTCTGAGTCATTATGTTACCTGTTACAATTTCAGTCGGATAGTCAATTCGGTATAATAACATACACATAAATTCTTAAAGAAAATACATAGTCTCTTGAACACTAAATACTACACACCTAAATATTGGCCGATATGGTTTACATTTTTTTCACTTAAAACTATTATCCTACTACCTCACGCTCAACGCATGTGGGTTGGTCGAGTCATCGGCAAACTACTTTATAAGATCAGCCCAAAGCGTCGCGCGATAGCGGATATTAATCTAAAAAACTGCTTTCCGGAATTCAGTAGTAAAGAGAGAGCTGAGATCATCAGAAAACATTTCCTCTCATTAGGTATGGCTGTCATTAGCACCGCTGTCACCTGGTGGAAATCCGATGATGCCATTCGGCACCTTGGTAACATCAATGGGCTCGAAAATCTCGATAATGCCGTGAAAAAAGGTAATGGTGTTATTTTACTTTCTGCTCATTTTACCCACCTGGAAATAGGGCTACGCCTACTAAGAACTCAAATACAACATCCACTGCTTGCAGTTTATCAACCTAATTCAAATCCATTAATTGATAAAATAATACAAGATGGCCGCACCCAACAAGCCAAAGATCTCATTTCATTCAAAGACATTAAGAAGATGATTCGTCATCTAAGAAATAACGAAATAATTTGGTATGCACCCGATCAGGGCTATATGGGAAAGTATGGGGAAATGGTTCCCTTTTTTGGAATCCCCGCCGCAAGTAATACAGCAACTTCTCGTTTGGCAAAATTCAATAATTCAGCAGTAGTGCCTTTTTTTTGTCGGCTATCTGCTGACGGTATGTCATATGATCTAACATTGTTACCAGCTTTGGATAACTTTCCATCAGATGATGTCGTTAAAGATACTGAAAGATACCACCACCTGATCGAAGAAGAGGCTAAAAAATCGCCCGAACAATATTTGTGGATACATCGAAGATTCAAAAAGAGACCAGCGCAATATCCTGATTTATACAAAGACATTGCGCTGAGAAAGTAACTTCTAAGTAGACTCTTTTTCAATTAAGTAATTTATAATTTTAATCGATTCAGCAGTTCCACCAGGCACTCGATATTTCCCATTAACAATAACCGCTGGAACTCCGCGGACACCATAACGGTTTCCCATCGTTTTCGCTCGTTTCATTCGAGTTTCAACCGCAAACGATTTAAATGTCTTGATGAACTCTTTTTTATCAACATCTGCATGCTCTGCGAAAAAATCTCTTAAAGACTCCATAGTATCCAATGACTTCTTCTTAACATGAATTGCGTTAAAAAGCGGCTCATGAATTTTATCAAACACGCCTAATAATTGAGCGGCATAAAATGCACGTGCGTGATTTTCCCACGATGAACGAAATACCCCAGGCATTCTTACGAACTGCGCATTATCGGGTTTCTTTTTAAGCCAGCGGTTAATGTATGGCTCAAAGCGAAAACAGTGTGGACAGCCGTACCAAAATAGCTCCAATACTTCTACTTTACCGACAGTACTCGTCGGTTGAGCAGGTACAACACGCTCGTAATCCACACCTTCTTCATAATCATCAGCAAATGAAACAGATACCGCAAAAAAGCTAAGAATAGCAATCGCGGTAATTTTACGAAATAAATTGATCATCTAGCACCTCCTAATGCTGGGAAGAGATTAGCGAAATTCATATAACATGACAATTAAAGTTTGTTATTATCCTTAATAAGAAATAAACACACATAATTCATTCTTTATCCCTAATGTAAGCGAGGAAACTCCGTATGGATAATGAACCTATAAATATCGGGAGTTTTAACTAATGACCTCAGAGCAACTCAATCTCGTCGATTTTATCAATCAACAACAGCTATCTGAATCGTTAACCGTCAAAGAAGTTCAAACGTTTTTAGATTACACAGAAGTTGTCACCTTTAATAAAGATGAAGTGATCGCAGAAATCGGCACTGTTGGCGAAGCCATCTATTTTGTCATCGATGGTGCTACCGCACTCACTCAGGACGATGGCGCTGACAAAACAGAAGTTGGAAAGGGAACAACTGGTGAGTTGATGGGTGAAATGTCTTTCTTTGATCGACAACCAAGATCTATTCGTTTAACAGCAACGGAAGATAACACACGCTTATTAAAACTTTCACGTAAAATGTATAGCAGACTTCGCATAGAACACCCATACATCGCGGTTAACCTTTTGGAACATGCAATTATTAGCTTGGATCACCTTTTCAGAAGAGTGAGTTCA
Organism: uncultured Ectothiorhodospiraceae bacterium; assembly: GCA_945787715.1. Classification (GTDB taxonomy): domain Bacteria; phylum Pseudomonadota; class Gammaproteobacteria; order S012-40; family S012-40; genus CALZJE01. The sequence goes on from CALZJE010000023.1 coordinate 13,065, forward strand.
GACGTCGCTACGTTCTCTCACTATTTATACGGTAAGGGAAAACATTGAACCCTGCCTATCGAAAAGCTTCTTTTTTACTCGCTGTTCAAAACCTGGAACAACTGCCAGATATTAAATACGAAGTAGGATTTGCCGGTCGCTCTAATGCCGGTAAATCGAGTGCAATTAACACCATCACGGGTATTCATTCGCTTGCGCGTACCAGCAAAACCCCAGGTCGAACACAACAAATCGTCTATTTTACGCTGGATGAAGAACACGCCATTGTCGACTTACCAGGATACGGTTTTGCAAAAGTACCAGATCGTGTCAAGCGTCATTGGCGAAACTTGATGGAAGATTATTTCCAAACTCGAAAAGTGCTGAAAGGCCTAGTGTTAGTCATGGACATCAGACATCCCATGAGGGAGTTTGATGAACAAATGTTGCACTGGTGTCAACATACCGACACACCAGTGCACATCTTGTTAACCAAAGCAGATAAACTGAGTAAAGGTGCAGCAAGCAGTGTTTTACATAAAATTAAAAATACACTGAAAGTTGAAGGATTCGAAAATGTCACACTGCAAACATTTTCTTCCCTGAAACGCACGGGTTCTGAAACAGTCATGGAAAAACTTGATGAATGGTTAAGCTACAAGTAATAAGCCGGAAATAAAAAGCCCCAACTAAAAAGCCGGGGCAAAGTGCCCGGCTCTGGGAAACCGGGTGGGTTGTGCAATTTTCGTTACTCTAGGGAGGGGAGTAAGAAAATAAGCAGCTACTTGAACCGCTCATATAATAGGACTCAACTATTTTTAAAAAGTTCATTAACCAACGCTAATAAAGCTAATCCAGTAGAATTTTCTCCTCATATTAATGTGCTTCGTCCCAATTATTTCCCACACCAACATCAACAAGTAGTGGCACATCTAAATCTACCGCATTCTCCATACATTCACTTATACTCGATTTTGCAATTTCCAACACCTCATTAGATAGTTCAAAAACAAGTTCGTCATGCACTTGCATTATCATCTTAATGTCGATGTCACTCTGTACAATCCATTGATCTGTTTTTATCATCGCTAGCTTAATAATATCAGCAGCGCTTCCCTGCATAGGTGCATTAATAGCAGTACGCTCGGCGTATTGTCTACGCATTGCATTTGATGCATTAATTTCTGGCAGATATAATCTGCGACCAAAAATCGTTTCTACATAACCTTGATCGCGTGCGATATCTCGTGTCTCTTCCATGTATTGCTTGACGCCTGGGTAGCGTAAAAAATATTCATCCATATACTGTTGTGCTTTACCACGTTCAATCCCCAATTGTTTTGATAAACCAAATGCGGACATCCCATATATCAATCCAAAATTAATGGCTTTTGCACTACGACGTTGATCATTCGTTACATCATCAAGTGGTGTATCGAAAATCTCCGCGGCAGTTGATCGATGAACATCTTTGCCTTCTTTAAATGCAGTTAATAGCCCTTTATCCTTCGACAAATGCGCCATAATCCGCAACTCGATTTGAGAGTAATCTGCGGCAATTAAACAGTGATTTTCTCCGGCAATAAATGCCTGACGAATTCTTCGACCCTCAATACTGCGGATTGGGATATTTTGCAAATTTGGATTGGAAGAAGATAGACGTCCAGTAGCTGCAACAGCTTGATGATAAGAGGTATGAACGCGTCCTGTTGATGGATTTATTTGTTCAGGCAATTTATCAGTGTAAGTTGATTTTAGCTTTGCCAATCCTCGGTGATCCAAAATCAATTTAGGTAACTCGTAATCTTCTGCTAATTCTTGTAATACAGCTTCTGCTGTTGATGGCTGACCTTTCGGGGTTTTTTTAATAACCGGCAATTCCAGTTTTTCAAAAAATATTTGCTGAATCTGTTTTGGTGAATTTAAATTGAACACTTCGCCTGCCACTTTAAACGCCTGCTGTTCAATTTCTTCAATACGTTTTTCGATTTCTCCACTCTGCTTTAACAACAAATCTGCATCAACTAAAACACCATTTCTTTCAACTTTCGAAAGTACAGGCAATAAAGGCATCTCGATATTATGAAATACTTCACGCTGTTTCTCAGCGTCTTTTAATTTTTCCCATAAGGTTTCATGAAGCTGCAATGTAATATCAGCATCTTCAGCAGCATAAGGACCAGCAACATCTAACTCAATTTCATTAAATGTTTTTTGTTTCGCACCCTTGCCAGCAACATCTTCAAAATGAATGGTATTTTTTCCAAGATATTTTAACGCAAGTGAATCCATATCGTGTCGTGATGCAACACTGTCGAGTACATAAGATTCCAACATAGTATCGTACTCAATTCCTTTCATCTCGATACCATATCGCATTAGAACACTCATATCATATTTGAGGTTTTGCCCAACTTTCGATTTTTGCTCATCTTCAAGGATTGGCTTTAATTTTTCTAAGACATATTCGCACTTCAATTGCGAGGGCGCGCCTTCATAATCATGAGCAACAGGAATATATGCCGCTTCGTTTTTAGTTACGGCAAATGATACGCCAATAATTTCTGCATTTATGTAATCCAGGCTATTCGTTTCAGTATCAAAAGAAATAAGTTCAGCGCTGTTAAGCTTTTCCAACCATGATTTAAAGTGATCTTCACCCAATACAATTTCATAAGCTATTTTTTCAGCAGCTGTATTATCATCTAATATAAATTCAGCACTGCTATTATTTTGCAGCTGCTCCATAACCTCACGTAACCAAGTTTTAAATTCGAACTGTTGATAAAACTCTCTGAGCAATTCGTAGTCAGGAGGATTCATCTTGAGATCATCTAGGCCAATCTCTAACTCAACATCACATTTAATGGTCGCCAACTGATAGGAAAGTGGCAATTGTTCAAGAGTATTGCGAAGATTTTCTCCTACCTTGCCTTTAATTTCATCCGCATGCTTCATTACTCCATCGAGCGATCCATAAGCAGTCAACCACTTCACGGCTGTTTTTGGACCAACTTTTGGAACACCTGGAATATTGTCAACGGTGTCACCAATTAGGGCGAGGTAGTCAACAATTAAATGCGACGGAATTCCAAATTTTTCAACAACTCCCTTTTCATCCATCACAGTATCTGTCATGGTGTTTATGAGTGAGACATGAGCATCAACCAATTGAGCCATATCTTTGTCTCCGGTAGATATTATCGTTTTAATATTTTGTTCAGTTGCATGCTTTGCCAGAGTACCAATGACATCATCTGCTTCTACTCCAGGGATTATAACTAACGGAAAACCCATGGCTTCAAGTGTTTGATGTAGCGGCATAATCTGTGCAGCTAGATCTTCAGGCATTGGTGGACGATTGGCTTTATATTCAGGATACATCTCATTTCTAAATGTTTTGCCCTTTGCATCGAATACAACAACGATTTCATCACTGGCGTAATCTTGTTGCAGACGTTTCATCATATTAATAACACCATAGATTGCGCCGGTATGTTCTCCAGATGAATTGCTGAGCTTTGCATTTTGCATCGCGTGATAAGCGCGAAATAAGTAGGATGACCCATCGACTAGTATCAGTTGTTGATCTTTTTTCATATGTTCTTTGTATTTAGAAGTATTTCGAGGATTATATAATGACAGAAAAATTCAAAATCTCTCATCCCGGTTTAAGCCCTATCAACGATTCTATGCTAACCAGAGAATCGTGGAAAATTTTTCAAATCATGGCTGAATTTGTAGAAGGCTTTGAGAGGCTGGCTAAAATCCGACCATCTGTCAGTATTTTTGGCTCAGCGCGGACACCTGTTGACCATCCCTATTATAAACTAACTGAAGAAATTGCTAAGGAATTATCTGATGCCGGATTTAGTGTTGTCACCGGTGGCGGCCCCGGAATCATGGAAGCGGGAAATAAAGGTGGATATGAAGGAAAATCCCCAAGTATCGGCTTGAATATAGAACTGCCGTTTGAGCAATCAGGAAATGAGTATCAAGACATCTCCTTAAGCTTTCGTCACTTCTTTTCGCGTAAAGTAATGTTCGTTAAGTATGCAACTGCTTATGTCGTTATGCCGGGTGGCTTTGGAACACTCGACGAACTTGCAGAAATACTCACTCTAGTACAAACCAAAAAAACCCGTAAAATTCCGATTATTTTAGTGCATCGCCCCTTTTGGGAAGGCCTCATAGAATGGTTTAAAGCAACGCTGGCAAATGAGCACATGATTGATGTAGAAGATTTGAATTTAATGCAGATCATCGATTCACCAAAAGAAATCGCTGAAGCAATTTTCACTCATTATGAAAAACATGGATTTGAACCTTCAGCAGAAGAGAAGGAGGCTATGCTGGATCTATAAAGTATTGATTCCGAATTTTCCATTCACGGTTTTGCCCCTCAGGTATCTATATTCCACAGTAAGATAGATGTACATTGAGGAGAAAACTGTTTGCGATGGGTATATAATAAGGTTATGAAGAAATTATTATTAGCTTTTATCATCGTATATGGAATTTCAACACCTTGTTTCGCAGAAAGCGAAGTAGCAGGTGATGATATTACTATATCACCAGGGCAGCAGAAAAAATCTACTGAGCGCACAATTATTGAAGAATTTGAGGACAGAGGAGTTCGCTACATTAAAGTCACTCCTAAAAAAGGACCCTCATACTATTTAATTGATAGCGATGGGGATGGGGATATGGATACTCATAGATACGAACTTTCACCTAATCTCCTGATTCCTTCCTGGACAATTTTCACTTGGTAAGAGAATGTATAGTTTTCACGACACTAATGAATGAAATTATTTTTTTACTCACTTAATTTTTATTCATAAAAAAAGCCAGTCATCATGACTGGCTTTTTTTTGGGCTCTCACCCGTTTCGCATCATTACTTGCTTATAGAGCAAGAATGAAAGAAACTAACTCTTCAATGTCAGCATCTTTAACGCGAGGTGAGTATGGAGGCATTGGAACGCCTTTAGTAACTTCAGTCCAATTACCTTTACCACCTTTTTTAACTTTAGCAACTAGCGCATCTTTTGCTGCAGCATCGCCTTTATAGCGCTTACCAACATCAGCCCAACCTGGACCAACAACTTTCTTATCGATAGCATGACAAGCTGTACAACCGCTTTTCTTAGCTAGTGGTGGCATGTCAGCAGCGTTTGACGCAGTAGATATGCCTAGAGCTAGGACTGCAGCAGCAGGTAGTACGAATAATTTTTTCATTAATAATCCTCCCGAATAAAATTTTATTACCATAAAGTGTGTCTCTCATTCCATCGTGGAATGATATTAAATCAAACCGTATTGGTTAAGATATAGCACCCCGACCAATTGGACGGATCTTTTATGCCATGACCTAGAAATCATGTCAAGTTTAATCAGAAAAATTAAAAAAAACTAATAACATTAAACAACACAATATTTAATAGTTTCATTCAATAACAAACTGTAAAGCATTGTTAATAATATTTAAAAAATTGATATAAGTTATCGAAAAAAAATAGGAGAAAAACTGACTGACATAATATGCTCAGTGACATGTAAGAAATTATAAATGGACAGAAAAAAAGCAGATAACATCACTTAGTAATAATTCAAAATCAACTGCACTAAATTTTAAGACTTTAGGAACAAATAAGTAAGCCTTTTCCTACACTATAACTTAGGTGTCTTCCTTCTTGGGTACCCATGTTTTTTGTTCACCACCTAAATCAAAATTATAAACAGTTTCGCCATCTCCATTTAATGTAGGTTTTATAATAACAGGTTCAATAACCCCAGCCACATCAACATTCATTAACATAGTGTACTCATCCAACTGCTCCCAGGTACCCTGCAATTCATTTGTCCCTTCAAAATCACCATCTGCAAAACTAGCATCTATCGTCATCGTTCCACTCGTGGCATCCGGCGTCTCTCCTTGAAATGCTACACCTACAGCATCTTGTGACTCACCTAGTGATAGTGTATTACCAACAAATCCTTCCGAATTATCTCCAGCAATACCACTACTGTCGTCATTACCTAACAGTTCAGTAAACCCCTTTCTTGAATCAAAGTCTGAATCATCCACCATATAACTGCCATCAATAAATTTTCGCTTCACCAATGCGATGTCAACTTTAGGGCTACGCAAGTTTTGTAAGTATGTTTTACCATTTGTAGCAGATGTTCCATCAGTCGCTGCATCTATTGCCATTTGTGCAGCTACTGTCTGATCTTCACGAATTAAAGATGCCACAATACTCACGGCACGTAATCTTGCTTTAACATCTCCATCCAAGTCTGTTGTATCCAAATTATCTTGAAACACAGTATTACTAAGTGCCATAAAAGCTAAAATAGCGGTCGTAATGTTATTCATTGAAATTGAATCTGGAATGAGATAAGCATCATTGACATTCGATTGCTGAGAATTATATTTTTCTACAACTTCACTCATTAATTCGAACGCACGCTGCGCAACACTTTCCAACTTTGATGTGTCATTTAAAATCATTGATAGCGAATTAGGCGATGATGCTCCATCTCTATCAATAACTTCATCAACCATCGCTTTATAAACATACACTGATGCATCAACTGGCAAACCTTTTTCGACACCAAAAAAACCATCACTATCACCATTACTCAGTGCAAATTTTTTATCAAGTAAGGCCGCTATTACGTCTGCAGCTTTATGTGTAGTTATCGAGAGCTTTATAATTTCTTTACGTTCGGCATTGGCACCTTCTAAATCATTGCCGACACCAAAATTCAAGTAATCGTTATCAACTAAACTTTCTTCAATAGATGTTTCTAATTCAAAAAAACTCTTTTTTTCTTCTGTAGACATTTCTGAGAGCAATGCATTTAATGGAGACCCAATAGCAGATACTTCAAGTGTCGACGATGTAACGTTCATTTTTATCGATAGTGTTCCTGTGAATGGTTCTACCGTTGTTAAATCATATCCACGCGTCATTCTAACAATGACTTCATCGTATCCTTTAGGTGCATTTAAACAATGAACTCTTTTAGCATCGGCTTCTAGAAGGGAGCAATAATTAGTTTTTGTATTTGGATTGTAAGTGAAGTAACCTTCTGAATCAGTTAGTGCTCGTTTCTCCCATACGTCTAGCTTGTTATTTTCATTAACATCGGCATACACAACAGCCCTTGCAATATAGCCATCAATAGCAACGCCACTCAACGATTTCTCTTCCACATCACTCAAGCCTTGATCTTGTTTAGAAACATTGCATGCGGTTAATAGCATTAACACACTACTCATTGATAGAGATAACAAACATTTTATTGACATTGCAACAATTCCTAAATGAGTTAAAATAAAAAGTCCACACCTATATTCACTTGCAGCATTCTAGGTGCGGAAGCTCCATCAATATCTATCTGCTCCAATCCATATGCTCCATCAACATGAAGCGTTTTGAAAAGAGTTACTCCTGCTGTAACAGCATCCAGTTGGCTCCCTGCAAGATTTTTTCTATAGCCAATTCGAACACCTGGAATAATCCAGCTACGCGTAGCATATGCTGCACTTGTTGTTAGCCACTGCAATTGATTTGCGACAGGATCATTAACTGGCGAGGTATCTGCAGCTACAGACATTACCCAATTCCGACTAACACTATACAACGATGCAGCAAGTGTCACTTGAGCATCCATTACGTAGGTTTCTTCAAGATCAACTTCGTTTGCAAAAGAGGCTGCAATAAAACAACTATCTTTTAGTACTCCGTCATCCAAACTACTACAACCCAAACCAATAGCATCATATTTAAACGTCGGAGAATTAATATTTTTAAATGTCGCGCCAATCCTAAAATTTTCACCTGTCCACATCAAACCGAGATCCAACCCTACGCCGGATTGAAGATCTGCGTCACGAGTTAGCTCATCCTCCACCGTTTGAGTCGAATCTTCTAGTTGCGAAATACCTATTAAGGTTTTACGTAAACCTGCCTGATAATACTTCGCCCTAACGCCACCAAAAAAAACACCAAAAGAAGTTTCAAGCAGGGGTCGGCTATACCCGACAGATATTTCAGCTATTGCGCCAAATTTTACGTACGCTGCAGTATTGGTTTCTAACTGGTTCGCACCCTGTTCAAGCGGATTAAAAACGATAGGACGATCAAGAATACGTAATTTAGCTTGAAATGCCGCACTAGCATCCAAAACCAAACTTCCACCTAATGTGTTATATGAAGACCATACTATTGGGAAAAACGGCATACTCGCTGCCGAATGTAATTGAAAATATCCACTTTCACCTGCGTCGATGAGAAATTGGTCAAAGTTTTTCTTAATATCAGTTACCTGTTGAATCGACGGTGGTGCATCATCACTAAATGCATTCAGTTGTTCAGATAACGCATCTACATTATTCGTTAAGTCATCCACCGGACCAACTTCTAAGCCAAGGCCAAATGAGGTCAAACCTCCAAAGCCCATATTCCATCCCATGACACCCAATGAACTAGCGCCAACGGCCGGATTGTTTGTATATTCAATTAGACTTTGATGATGAGCTGTTTCACCATAGGTTAACGACTCGCCCATTGGGTGAAATACAGCCCCAGAAAATACAGAAAAGCTCAGGCTTAACAATGTCACGGCTAACGCCAAGCGTTTCATATGTAAGCCTCTATTTTTAAAAACAAATTTTTTTGGTCGGGTAAAATCAGGAAATTCACCATCCAAACGAAGTAGCAGGGATATAATTAGGTCGATAAATTAGTCGTCATCTCAAGGAGAGACCTTTAACACAACTCTGATAGCTGTATCATAAATACGAAAATATGCGGAATTTAACTAAAACTATACTGAATGAATTTAAGCAAAAAATGCGTTATGCTCTTGTTGGAATTAACATCATCAAGCATAAATCCAAGAGCATAGAATATGACAATAAATTGTAAGGTTAAATCATGAGTCTAAAAGAGTGCCCAAGTTGTAATAAAGAAACAATTACATTTAAGCAAAAACTATTAGCGGGAAAATGGATAGATATTTATTGTTCAAATTGCGGTGCCCGTTTTTGTGATCTACCCATCGCATTAGCGCTTATGCACTTTGTGATTACATGGGATATATTGTTTTTCGGCTATATGTCAGTACGAGAATCAAGTATCGCTTATGCTATTGCAATGCTAGTTGGCTGGCTTCTGTTGGAATTCTTTATCTATTACTTACCGTTGACAAGACTTCGAAAGCAGACGCCCGTCAGAAAAAGCACCGATTAATAGATATATTCGACAACTAAAATGGCATCTGTTTTTGGTGTAGGAATAGCGACGGTAGATATTATCAATAGTGTCGAAAGCTATCCAGATGAAGATGCTGAAGTTAGAGCAAGCACACAACACGTGAGCCGTGGTGGCAATGTATGCAACACTTTAACAGTGCTGTCACAATTAAAACATCAGTGCTATTGGAGTGGGGTCACTTGCAGAGATAGCGACACTCACTTTATCCTGGATGATTTAAAAAAAAATCAAATAGATTATCGTTATGCGCAACATCTGGATAGCGGAAAAGTTCCTACTTCCTATATAACACTCAATCGCCTAAACGGATCCCGAACCATCGTTCACTATCGCGATCTGCCCGAACTTTCCTATCAATTTTTTAAAATGCAAAAAATACCTAAATGTGATTGGTTTCATTTTGAGGCACGAGAAATCAGTGATACTCAGAAAATGATTTCACATATTAAAAACATATACCCTAAGGCAACTATATCAGTTGAGATAGAAAAAGAGAGAAAAGGATTGGAAGATATTTTTGGATTTGCAGACTTATATCTTTTCTCTAAAGCATACGCATTATATTCAGGCTTTGATAATCCGCTAAAATTTTTATCTGATCAAAAACTTAACTCTCCAGATGCAGATTTAACATGTACTTGGGGCGAGAAAGGAGCCGTGGCTTTATTAGCTGATGGAACTATTATTGAATCGTCTGCGTTTCCACCAACACATATCGTAGATACCCTAGGTGCAGGAGATACATTTAACGCGGGAATAATACACGCTAGACTAAGTGAATTAGATTGGCAACAAACCTTATCGTTTGCTTGTCAGTTAGCGGGTAAAAAATGTGGGCAAATGGGATTTGAAAATCTAGCAGCCTCATAGGAGCTTGTTCGAGAATAGAAAGCTGATCAAAATGATTTTCCCTCGCTACAACTTCTATTCTCGAACAAACTCTTAGCCTAATAATTCAATATGCTCTAACACATCATCCAATCGCTCTAAACGAAGCAGTGGATCATCCAACTCTAGAAAGTATTGTTTTTGTGCCAAACGGAGCGGGAGTATTTCTGCCAAACGAAACCCAACCCAGCTTGCATCGTCAAACCTAAGCTCAGAGTCCTCATGCTTTTTGGATGAATGAGATATTCTATCTTTCAGTAAATCTACCAGATGTTTTAACTCATCTGGAATTGCAGTACTTTCCTCTGGTTCTAGTATTTCTACATCTGCCGACAAAAGTTGATTTGCCGCCACGGTCTGATTATTAATCTTAAATCGTTCATTTCCTAATACCACCACTCCAAGTATGTCATCTTTACGCATATGCCAATCGACAACATTTGCCAGCGTTCCAACCTCATGAGACATTGCTGCCAATCCAACCTCGTTGCCTTCACTAATTAAACAAATTCCAAACCCAGTGTTATTTTTTACACATTGGCTAATCATCTCCGTATAACGCGGCTCAAAAATTCGGAGAGACAAAGTTGCTCCGGGAAATAAAACCGAATGCACGGGAAATAGTGGAACGTTAGCGGTTGTCACAAATTTATATTCCAGCGTACTAACGGAGGCAAAATGCATCCATTAAATTTAGCCAAAAGTGTAACCAATACTCACAAGAAGGGGAGGTGTAGTGTTAATCCCCCCATCGCGGCACAAGAGTTTGATCCACACCAAGATGATCTAAAATTCTTGCAACAATAAAGTCTACTAAATCTGAAATGTTTTTAGGCTGATGATAGAAAGCAGGGCTAGCGGGTAGAATTGTCACACCTAAACGCGATAGCTTTAACATGTTTTCTAAATGGATTGCTGAAAGAGGCGCTTCTCGTGTGACAAGAATTAACTTTTTCTGCTCTTTCAACATAACATCAGCCGAACGTTCAATGAGACTTCGGCTTGCACCATTGGAAATAGCAGAAAGTGTGCCGGTAGAACAGGGGCAAATAACCATAGCATCTGGCGCATTTGAACCACTGGCAACCGGTGCCATCCATTGGTCCTTATTAAACACGCTTAGTAGACCTTGATCTACACCAAAACTATTGGAAAAATACTTTTCTATCTCATTAGATCGACCGGGAAGTTTCAGCTCTGTTTCTGTAGCTATAACAACTTTGGCCGGTGCAGATATCATGAGATATACGTGAATTTCTGATTTTAACAGGAGCTCTAATAAACGGAGGCCATAGAGTGAACCGGATGCACCAGTAATGGCTAGCGAGATTGCTTTAGTTGTCATTTAGTTGATTTAATATTCGCTCATGAATGTTTTCAAAACCGCCATTACTCATAATGACAATGTGGTCATCTGTCTTGGCAATTGAACTAATTTCAGACACGATGTCTTCAACAGTTTCTAAAACATGTACTTTATTGGCAATAGATGCCAGGGAGTCTGAAACACTCCAAGCTACATCATTATTTTGATATATATAGATGACATCAGCTTCAGCAAGCGATTCAGCCATTCTATCTTTATGAAATCCAAGTTTCATTGTATTTGAACGTGGCTCGAGAATAGCAATAATTCTTTTGTTGGCGACTTTCGCTCGCAGACCTTTCAATGTTAATTGAATAGCAGTGGGATGGTGAGCAAAATCATCATATACAGTCATCTGATTAACCACTCCCCTAACCTCTAATCGTCTCTTGGTATTTACATACTGTGTAAGCGCATCAACCGAATGTTTAGGGGGGACACCTACATGTCGCGCTGCCGCTATCGCGGCTAATCCATTATTAACGTTATGGTCGCCAATCAAATCCCATTGAACATTACCATAGCTATCATCTTTAAAACCAACTTCAAACTGACTACCGTCTTTATTTAATAAATTAGCCCACCAGCCTTTTTTATCTTTTGAATTAATTTTCTCATTTTCAGACCACAATCCCATATCTAGCACTTCTTCTAGGTTTGCATCATCGGCAAAATTGATAACTCGGCCGGAAGAGGGAACAATTCTCATCAAATGATGGAATTGACGCTTGATGTCATTAATATTGTTAAAAATGTCTGCATGATCAAACTCTAAATTGTTTAACACTAATGTGCGCGGGTGGTAATGAACGAATTTCGATCTTTTATCAAAAAAAGCTGTATCATATTCATCCGCCTCTATGACAAAAAATGGTTCGTCACCCAATCTCGCAGAAATTCCAAAATTTTGAGGAATACCACCAATTAAAAATCCAGGTTTCAAGTTTGCGTAATCTAAAATCCACGCTAGCATGCTTGAGGTTGTTGTTTTTCCATGGGTGCCTGCAACTGCTAAAACCCATCGATTTTTTAAAATATAGCGAAATACAAAATCTGGTCCAGAGCAATAATCAATTCTGTTGTTTAAAATATACTCGACACTATCATTACCTCTGGATAGTGCATTGCCGATTACTACAAGATCCGGAGAATTTTGCTTAATAAAGTCCGCATCAAATCCTTGGACTAAATCGATCCCTTGAGATTCTAATTGAGTGCTCATTGGTGGATAAACACCAAAATCTGCACCAGTAACTTTCATTCCAAGTTCACGTGCGAGTAATGCAACACCACCCATAAAAGTGCCACAGATCCCTAAGATATGAATATGCATTTGTGGTTAAACCTTGAAAATAGCGATTTGAAGAATAATTCTGAAAAAATAACAGTGTGATATTCGTTCCAACGTCAGTTAACTCAACCTAAAGAATAAGACATAACTTTTAATATTCTGATAGTCACTGTAAAAGAGAGATACATGTATATTAGAGCAGCACCATAGGCAGCAAGTCTAGGTATCACCATTGCGTGGTGAAGAATATGTGCGATAACCACAGTTTCCCAAACGACTAAGACAACAGAAAGCATCCATAAAAAAGAAATCGGCGATTGTGTTTCAACGCCTTCTGCTGGAGCAGTACCTAAAGCAACAATGGGAATAGCTAAAATTGCTATAAAAACACCAGTCCCCATCAGTGAGGTTACTGTTTGCATAAACCGTTCAGGTGTTTTTTTAATCCACATGATCAAGTTTGTAATAAAAACAAAAAGAGCAGTTTGCAATAACGCAACGATTATTGAAGGCAACAAATCCTGATTAAATGACGTGAGAAACGTGCCTATAATAATGTAAGAAAATATAGAAATATAAAACGCGCTTTTAGAAGCAGGCGCATCCTGAGGTGCAGCTTTTAACAGACAGAGGTCGAAATAAAATCGTAACCATTGAGTCATAAGCTTTACGGCTCCACTAGCACACAAAGAATTGGAAAGGCAACTTCGTCATCATACCCGATGATGCGGACGCTTAAAACATAATAAATAAAACTTAAGAAACCAAATGCCATTAATGATTAGGGACGTGCTGAAATAATGAACATCTACTCTACCGTTACAGATTTAGCAAGATTTCTCGGCTGGTCTACGTCTGTTCCTTTAATAACCGCTACGTGATATGAGAGTAGTTGCAGCGGTATACTAAAAATTATTGGTGCAACTAACTCGTTAACTGACACAATGTCAAGAACATCAATCCCGTCAGATGCTTCAATGTTAGAAGCAGGATCCGCAAAAACAATAAGCTGCCCGCCACGCGCAAAAACTTCATGCATATTAGATTTTAACTTTTCTAATAAATCGTCATTTGGAGCGACAACAACAACAGGCATTTCATTATCAACCAACGCTAATGGTCCATGTTTTAATTCACCAGCTGGATATGCCTCAGCATGAATATAGGAAATTTCCTTGAGTTTCAAAGCCCCTTCCATAGCTATAGGATACATAGAACCACGACCGAGGAATAGGGAGTGAAACTTCTCAGTAAATTTCTCAGAAAGCTTGATTATTTTTCCATCAACTTCAGAAAGCATGTTTTCAATTTTATTGGGCAATTTAATCAGCTCACCAATAATTGTACTTTCTTCATCTGCAGTCAGTGTTCTTCTACGCCCAAGTGCAACAACTAATAACATCAATGCAACTAACTGTGTGGTAAATGCTTTGGTAGAAGCGACACCAATTTCTGGGCCGGCTCGTGTCATCAAACACAAATCTGAAGCCCTGACTAATGAGCTTTCAGGTACATTACATATTGCCAAAGAATGCCCGAAACCTAGACGTTTAGCTTCTTCCAATGCAGCCAAAGTATCAGCTGTTTCACCCGATTGCGACAATGTTAAAACAAGGCTATTTTTTCGTACGACAGGTTTTCGATAGCGAAATTCACTTGCTATCTCAACACTGCAAGGAATTTTAGCAATAGATTCAAGCCAATATTTAGCCACTAAACCGGCATGATAACTGGTACCACAAGCAAGAATATGTACACCTTCAACAGCATCAAAAATTTCTTTGGCATTGATACCAAAGGATTCTTCAATTAATTTTTTATCTAATATTCGACCCTCAAGTGTGTTTGCTATGGCTACTGGTTGCTCATAAATCTCTTTTAACATGTAGTGCCGATATTGGCCCTTGTCCGCAGAATCAGCACTTATATTAGAGACCTTTATTTCTCGTTCAACTGAGTTATCATTTTCGTCAAATATTTCCAACGAGGTACGAGTAATGTTTGCTATATCGCCGTCTTCTAAGAATATAAAACGGTTGGTGACCGGAAGTAGGGCGGCAACATCGGATGCGATGAAATATTCACCGATACCAATACCGATAACTAATGGGCTACCGCTGCGAGCAACCACCATGTTATTTGCGTCTTTTTTATTAATAACGGCTATGGCGAACGCACCTTCTAAAAATGTTAACGTCTTCTTTACCGCATTGAAAAGCGAGCCTTCCGTTTCTAAATGGTGGAATACTTCATGAACGATGGTTTCGGAATCGGTTTCAGACGTAAACGCATAACCTTGATTGATTTGTTTGGCTCGCAATTCATCATGATTTTCGATAATCCCATTGTGAACTAGCGATACAGAATTATTACATATATGCGGATGCGCATTAGATTCGCTAGGTTTACCATGGGTTGCCCAACGTGTATGAGCTATTCCCAATCCACCATGCAGACCTGTTGATTGGAGTTGTGGTTCTAGTTCACGAACTTTACCAAGCGCTCTTACTCTCGCCAACTCATGCTCACGATTGACAACAGCAATCCCAGACGAATCATAACCTCGATATTCCAACCTACGAAGCCCTTCTAATAGAATGGGGACAACATCACGTTCAGCTACAGCGCCAACAATTCCACACATATGACTTCCTTTGTAGTTTCTTTATATAACTAATCAGGGATAGCTTCCTAGTTACATTTATTTCTTATTTTTAGTAGGTCTCTTCCAGCCTGGGGTAGAAATTTGTTTACTACGACTTAATGCAAGTTCTGAAGCGGGTACTTCTTTGGTTATTGTAGAACCGGCACCAATAGTTGCTCCATCGCCTATTTTAACAGGTGCTACCAGTTGAGAGGAGGATCCTACGAAAACGTCATTACCAATCTCAGTTAGATGTTTGTTTGCACCGTCATAATTACAAGTTATGGTACCCGCACCAATATTAACATTGCTACCCATATTAGTATCACCAATATAACTCAAGTGGTTAACTTTTGAATTGTTAGCGATATTCGCTTTTTTAATCTCAACAAAGTTACCAATCTTTACATTAGACAATAAAACCGACTCCGGCCGAATTCTCGCGTAGGGACCAATCTCACAATCTTCACCTATGGAGGAGTCCTCAAGCAGTGAATTTGGTTGAATTTTTGTATTGTCCGCAATACTAGAGTTTTTGATAATACAATTCGCAGCAATACTTACATTGTTGCCTAGCGTGACATCACCTTCAAATATCGTATTAATATCAATTTCTACATCAGTACCTACAGTTAAAGAACCTCTCACATCAATACGAGCAGGATCTTTTAAGGTAACGCCTTGGATGAGTAAACTGTTGGCAATATTTAATTGGTGTTTACGTTCAAGCATTGCTAATTGAATTTTACTATTTACACCTTCTATTTCCCACAGATTCGAGACCGTATGAGTCTGAACTTCCACCCCGTCACTCACTGCCATTTCAATAATGTCCGTTAGATAATATTCACCTTGGGAATTATTATTTTCCAAACTATCTAACCACTTCGCGAGCTGTTTAGACTCAGCACATAATATACCGGTGTTCACTTCATCAATGGTTAATTCGTCGTAGGAAGCGTCTTTCTGTTCTACAATTTTTTGAACAGAATCGTCTGAAGATCTTACAATTCTGCCATACCCAGTAGGATCATCTAAAATTGCAGTTAACAAGCCCATAGTATTCGGTTTTTTAGATATCTCTATCAATGCGTTTAATGTTGATGTAGTAATTAGTGGTACATCACCATAAAGAACTAAAACCAAACCTTCATCAATTAAATGCGATGCCTGATCAACAGCATGGCCTGTACCGAGTTGCTCTTCTTGCTCAATCCATGTCACATCCAAATGTGATAAAGCTTTTGGGACAAGATCGCCGCCATGACCATAGATCCCAATAACTTTTTCTGCTTTTAGAGAATGCGCTGTGGTAATTACATGCTCCACTAGCGATTTGTCAGCAAGTTTGTGTAAAACTTTTGGCAGAGACGAACGCATACGAGTACCTTTACCCGCTGCTAAAATTACGACATTAAGTTTCATGATAGAGTTTCCATACTTATTACGACTGAGACTGGCTTGTTGTCTGCCAATCGCATACGAACACATTATTATACTTATTTTATTGGAAAGTTTTATTTCACTATATATAAAACACAAAAAGGGCTAAAAAGCCCTTTTTGTGTAATTAGTGTATGTACTACACCAATTTAACGATTACCTACATTTTTCATGCGTTTAATCATTTGAAGTTGTGCAACTGCTTCCGCTAACTGCGCTTCAGCCAGTGCATAATCCATCTCTGCACCTTTCTCTTTCAGCAACTTCTCAGCCGCTTCTTTCGCTTCTAGTGCTGCAGCTTCATCAATGTCTTTTGCTCTCACTGCAGTATCAGAAAGAACAGTAACGACATGTGGCTGAACCTCTAGCATTCCACCAGAAACATAGATGTATTGCTCTTCATCACCTGACACAATACGTAATTCGCCAGGTTTAAGTGAAGTTAGCAAAGGTGTATGTTGAGCCATAATACCCAACTCACCCATAGCACCTGGAGCAAAGAGCATTTCTGCAGTGCCGGAGAAAATCGCTTCTTCAGCACTAACCACGTCTACATGAAATGTCATAGCCATAATAGTAGTCCTAACTCTGGATTAGTTCATTTTTGAAGCTTTTTCAATCGCTTCATCCATAGTACCAACCATATAGAATGCCATTTCAGGCATAGAATCATATTCACCAGCCAGGATTCCTTTAAAACCACGAATCGTTTCAGCAAGAGAAACATACTTACCAGGTGAACCGGTAAATACTTCTGCTACGAAGAAAGGCTGCGACAAGAATCGTTGGATTTTACGCGCACGAGATACAGTCAATTTATCATCATCTGACAATTCATCCATACCCAGGATCGCAATAATATCTTTCAATTCTTTATAACGTTGCAATGTACCTTGTACACCACGTGCTATGTCATAATGCTCGTTACCGATAATCAAAGGATCCAACTGACGTGAAGTAGAATCTAATGGATCAATTGCTGGGTAGATACCTTGCTCAGCGATAGAACGAGAAAGTACAACGGTTGCATCTAAGTGAGCAAATGTTGTTGCTGGTGATGGATCGGTTAAATCATCCGCAGGTACATATACCGCTTGGATGGATGTGATAGAACCCTTCTTAGTCGAAGTGATTCGCTCTTGAAGAACACCCATCTCTTCAGCAAGTGTAGGCTGGTAACCTACCGCAGAAGGCATACGACCTAGAAGTGCTGATACTTCAGTACCCGCTAGAGTATATCGGTAAATGTTATCAACGAAGAAAAGTACGTCGCGACCTTCGTCACGGAAGTATTCCGCCATTGTTAGACCAGTCAAGGCAACACGAAGTCTGTTGCCTGGAGGCTCATTCATCTGACCATAAACTAACGATACTTTATCGATAACGTTAGAATCAGTCATTTCGTGATAGAAGTCATTACCTTCACGAGTTCGCTCACCAACACCGGCAAAAACAGAGTAACCACTGTGCTCGATAGCAATGTTACGGATAAGCTCCATCATGTTTACGGTTTTACCAACACCCGCACCACCGAATAGACCAACTTTACCACCTTTCGCAAATGGGCAAACTAAGTCAATAACTTTGATACCAGTTTCTAACAACTCAGTAGATGCTGCTAATTCGTCATAGGCAGGAGCTTTACGATGGATTTCCCAACGTGCCTCTTCACCGATGTCGCCTTTTTCATCGATTGGATCGCCTAAAACGTCCATGATGCGGCCTAGTGTTTGTGTTCCAACAGGAACTGAAATCGCTTTACCCGTGTTAGAAACACCAAGGCCACGTTTCAGACCATCGCTTGAACCCATTGCTACACATCGGACAATACCGTCACCTAGTTGCTGTTGAACTTCCATCGTTAGATTTAGTTCAGCAACATTTAGCGCGTGATACACATTCGGTACATCTGTGCGTGGAAATTCCACATCAACTACCGCGCCGATGACTTGAACAACTTTACCTGTGCTCATGTCTATTTCCTCTTACAAATTTTAAATTCGCTAAACAGCCGCCGCGCCAGCAACAATCTCAGAGATTTCCTGAGTAATTGCAGCTTGTCGTGCTTTGTTATAAACCAGTTTAAGATCGCTAATTAAATCACCGGCGTTATCAGATGCGCTCTTCATAGCAACCATCCTCGCGGCTTGTTCGCTAGCAATGTTTTCTACGACGCCTTGATAAACCAAAGATTCGATATAACGCATCATTAATGCATCTAACACTTCTTTAGCTTCTGGTTCGTAAATATAATCCCAATGATGCTTTAACTCTTTCTCAGGTTTTTCTACAGCGACGGGAAGAAGCTGTTCAACTTGAGGACTTTGCGTCATTGTATTTACAAATTCATTACTAACTAAATACAAACGATCGATTTCACCGTTGTTGTATGCATCAAGCATCACTTTAACCGTACCAATCAAATCGTTAATACCTGGTGCATCACCCAACTGAGTAACAGTTGCAGTAACGTTACCACCAACACGATTCATAAAGCCGATACCTTTCTGCCCAATCACACAAATATCAGCATCGAAGCCTTTATCTTTGTTATCACGCATGCTGGCAACAGCAGCTTTAAGAAGGTTTGTATTCAAGCCACCACACAATCCACGATCAGAAGTGATTACTATGTAACCCACTTTCTTTACATCTCTATCTAATAGATAGGGATGTTTATATTCAGGATGTGCATGCGCCAGATGAGCAATTACATTACGCATTTTTGCCGCATAAGGTTTAGAAGCTTCCATACGAGATTGCGCTTTACGCATTTTACTCGCAGCAACCATCTCCATCGCACGCGTAATTTTCTGCGTATTCTGGATACTCTTAATCTGGGTTTTTATCTCTTTGCCTACAGCCATCTTAAGTCTCCTATTTTACCTAGTAGTTTACCAAGTACTTGTTGACTTAAATTTCTCGATGGCAGCTTTCATTTTCCCGGCAATATCGTCGTTGAAATTACCAGTATCGTTGATCTCTTTCGCCAAATCTGCAGCGTTAGAACCAATATATGAATGCATAGCTTCTTCAAAGTCTACGATTTTTTCAGCGTCGACATCATCAAGATAACCTTCGTTAGCAGCAAACAATGAGAAAGCCATTTGAGCGATGCTTAAAGGCGTATATTGCTTTTGCTTCATTAACTCAGTAACACGACGACCACGTTCGATCTGGTTACGAGTTGCTTCATCAAGATCTGAAGCAAACTGAGCGAAAGCCGCCAATTCACGATATTGTGCAAGGTCAAGACGAACACCACCACCCAATTTCTTGATGATTTTAGTTTGTGCTGCACCACCTACACGAGATACCGAAAGGCCGGCATTGATCGCAGGACGAATACCTGAATTAAAAAGATCTGTTTCTAAGAAGATCTGACCATCTGTAATCGAAATTACGTTGGTTGGTACGAATGCAGAAACGTCACCACCTTGAGTTTCAATGATAGGTAATGCTGTTAAAGAACCAGTTTTTCCCTTCACTGCACCTTTTGTGAAACTTTCTACATAGTCAGCGTTAACTCGAGCAGCACGTTCTAGAAGACGTGAATGCAAGTAGAAAACGTCACCAGGATATGCTTCACGACCTGGTGGACGACGAAGTAGCAAAGAAACTTGACGATAAGCCCAAGCTTGTTTTGTTAAATCATCATATACAATTAAGGCGTCTTCGCCACGATCGCGAAAGTATTCACCCATCGCACAACCAGAGTATGGCGCAATGTATTGCATAGCTGCAGATTCAGAAGCTGCTGCTGCTACAATAATTGTGTTATCAAGCGCACCATGCTCTTCTAATTTACGCACAACCGCAGCAATAGAAGATGCTTTTTGACCAATTGCAACATAGATACATTTAATACCTTTGTCTTTTTGGTTAATAATCGCATCAATTGCAACAGCCGTTTTACCAGTTTGACGATCGCCGATGATCAACTCTCGTTGGCCACGACCAACGGGTACCATTGCATCAATCGCTTTCAGACCTGTTTGAACAGGTTGATCAACAGATTGACGAGCGATAACACCTGGTGCAATTTTCTCAATTGGCGCAGTTTCTTTAGAATCAATAGCGCCCTTGCCATCGATTGGATTACCAAGTGAATCAACAACACGGCCCAATAACTCAGGACCTACAGGTACTTCAAGAATACGACCTGTACATTTAACGCTGTCGCCTTCAGTGATTCCTTGGTAGTTACCTAAAATAACTGCACCCACTGAATCACGCTCTAAGTTAAGCGCTAAACCATATACGTCTCCAGGAAATTCTAACATTTCCCCGGACATTACATCTGACAAACCATGAACGCGTGCAATGCCGTCCGTCAGACTTACAACAGTACCCTCAGATCGGGCTTCTGTTGATGCATCAAAATTTTGAATTTTTTGCTTAATCAGTTCACTGATTTCTGCAGGATTCAATTGCATGGGATTTCCCTCTTAAAAAACTGATCAGTGAGTTAACTCACGTGTCAAACGATCAAGTTGAGATGTTACTGAACCATCAATAATCAAATCACCGGCACGAATAATCGCACCACCAATAATAGATTTATCAATACTAACTGAAACTTCTACTTCACAGCCAAGACGTTTTTTCAACGCCTTTTCCAGGTCAGTTTTTTGTGGAGCAGTCAATTTGAAGGCAGAAATAACTTCTGCTTTAACTATTTTTTCTGCTTCAGCTTTCAGTACTTCGAAAGTATCAAAAATTTCAGTAATAACATCTAAACGATCATTTTCCGCAAGAATCTTTACAAAATTCTTGCCTTCTTGATCCAGTTTGCCCGCGCAAATGCTAGTAATTAAATCAACAAGCTGATCGCTCTCTATATTAGGATTGCTAATCAACTTGCTCACTTGAGCATCACTAGCAACAGCAGATAAAGTAGAAAGTTTTGTAGACCAATCAGCTAACTTCTTGCTCTCACTCGCTAGTTCAAAAACTGCTTGTGCATACGGACGTGCTATAGTGTTCGCTTCTGCCATAGGATCACCTATATTTGCGCAGCAAGATCATTTAATAGATCTGCATGTGCTTTAGCGTCAACTTCTTTCTTAAGAACTTTACTAGCTCCTGCAACAGCAATTGAAGAAACTTCTTTACGCAAAGATTCTTTTGCGCGATTTATTTCTTGTTCAATTTCTGCATTTGCAGCAGTAACAATTCGATCAGCTTCAACACGAGCTATGTCTTTTGCTTCTTCAACAATATCATTGCTGCGCTTTTGCGCTTGAGAAACAATTTCAGCTGCTTGTTTTTTAGCTTCAGCAATTTGTTGCTTAGCATTTTTCTCAGCTAGTTCTTGATCTTTCTTGCCTTTTTCAGCAGCTGCTAGACCGTCAGCAATTCTTTTTTGACGGTCTGCCAGCATTGTCGACATTGGAGTCCAAAGGACCTTGTTGACAAAGTAGATCAAGGCTATGAAAGCAGCGACCTGAGCAAACAGAGTCACAGTAATATTCATTGCTTTTTCCTCTTGAGATGTTTAACAGTCATGAAAGCTCGGGCTTTAACCACCAATAGCGGACTGTAATGCACCTACGAAAGGGTTAGCGAATAGGAACCACATAGCGAAGGCCAAGATGATGAAAGGGAAAGACTCCATCAAACCAGCAAATATAAACATGTTAGTCATTAAAGCAGGTTTCATTTCTGGCTGACGTGCAATACCTTCTAAAGTTTTCGCACAAATCAAACCCCAACCAATTGCTGAACCCAGACCAGCTGCAGCCAAAATTACACCCACGCCAATCGCTGTGGAAGCGTATATATTAGCAATCATGTCAGGCGTCATAAGTTTTATCTCCTTAACTTAACGATTAAAATAAAAAATTAAAAAACTCAAAAAAAACTTTAGTGATCGTCAGCTTCAGTATGAGCCATACCCAAGTACACAATTGTTAACACCATAAATATGAATGCTTGCAATGTGATAACAAGGATGTGGAAAATTAACCAAGCCAAATCGAGAACAATCTGTAGAGGTACTATTAGTAATAAACCAGCGCCAATAGCCGCCGAACCACCAATTAATGCGATAAGCAAGAATACCAACTCACCCGCGAACATATTTCCGAAGAGTCGTAAACCTAAGCTCAATGGCTTAGCGAGTTCTTCAATGGCTGTCATTACCACATTAACCGGAACGAAGAACTTCCCAAAGGGATGAAAAAGAAACATTTTCATGTAGCCGACTGCGCCTTTTACTTTAATGTTGTAATAAAGTATCAAGCCAAAAACAGTCAATGACATCGCCATTGTTGTGCTTAAATCAGTTGTTGGTACAACTTTCAGGTAGTCAATTCCAAACATGCTTCCAATTAATGGAAGTAGATCAACGGGTATTAAATCCATAAAGTTCATCAACCAAACCCATAAAAATATGGTCAATGCTAATGGCGCAATGATTGGATTATGCCCAGGAAATGAATCACGAACTTGCGTTGAAACAAAGTCAATAATCGTTTCTATAAAATTTTGAAAACCGCCCGGCTTATCAGCCTGCAAACTAGCACCTAATCGTTGAGCAACAAACACGATCAAAGCGGCTAATAAGCAGCTAAAAAAGACAGTATCAACATGTAACGCCCAGAATCCGGCTGCTTTATGTGTAACCGGATCACAGTTACCGACACAAAGATTGGTTAAGTGATGTTGAATATATTCAACAGTACTACCACCGGAGGATTGTGCTGACTCACTACTCACAAGTCTATTCTCCCAAAGCTAAAATTAATTCTTTTTCAATTTAATGAAATTAAGTGCATACGCAAATTGCGTAACGCCAAAACCAACAACTAATGGCAATGGCTCAAATTCTATAAGTCCCAATCCAATAATGAATAGGACGGCAGCCGTGATGAATCTTTGTACAGCCCCAAAATAAAGAATACCCATACTACTCTTTGGGTTCTTGATTGCTGCATTTTCAGCACGCTGTACCCCGCGACTAAGCAAGGTTGATATCGCAATCGTGACAAACATTCCATAAAGACAGGACAATGCTTGCCAATGCCCAAATTTTAATTCAAAAAAAGCAGCAATGAGTAAACCGACAATAATCTGATTAACTAGCAGTCGCTTGCTATTCTTCGCGACTTCGCTTGTCGGATTCTTCAATGTTAGATACACCCGGAGTACTTATCATCAGTTTGTGTGCTTTCATAATCCCGCCAATCAGGCCCAACAAACCAAACCCCAACATAAATAAAGGCGTGGTATCTACTAGATAATCAGTACCATAACCTAAAATAAATCCAGATATCGCCATTGAACTAATGATTGTACCTGCACCAGTTTGCAACAGTGGAAGCGGTTCTCTTTTTTCTTCTTTCATGTCCACCCCTAAAAAGGCGCGTAATTATAGCTTGAGCCTTAAGCCCACCGCAAGCGTATTAGTTTCTTTGAGGCACAGTTTAAAAAATAAATTGTGAATAATTATCTCAGATAGTTTAAGGATTAAACGAAATGCCGTAAATCTAGTTTTAAATAATTTTAATCTTTACGTTATTTAATGTGAGCTAGAATTCCATCCAATTCGTCCAGTGAATTATATTGAATTTCCAATTTACCTTTGCCCGAATCTTTATAAGAAATTTTTACCTTGGCACC
This sequence comes from uncultured Ectothiorhodospiraceae bacterium, assembly GCA_945787715.1. Lineage (GTDB taxonomy): Bacteria > Pseudomonadota > Gammaproteobacteria > S012-40 > S012-40 > CALZJE01. Next base: position 37,588 of record CALZJE010000023.1, read on the forward strand.
CAGTTTTTCGGAGAGATTGTTTTCAAGCCTATCTACATCTGGATTAAAAACTTTCGTTTGTTTTGGATGTGAATCAAATCCGTTAATTATTCGCTTCACCATTTTCTCTGTCTCTCGAACAGAGAGCGACTTAGCGACAACTTGATGTGCAGCTTGAATCTGTTTTGTATCATCCAGCGTTAAAAGTGCTCTTGCGTGACCCATTTCTAAATCACCGTTGCCCAACATACGTTTTACATCATCATTCAATGACAACAATCTGAGCAAGTTGGTAACAGCAACTCGAGATCTTCCCACTGCTTCTGCAGCTTGAAGATGTGTCATATCAAATTCGTCGATAAGACGTTGTAACGCTGCTGCTTCTTCGATAGGATTCAGCTCTTCTCGCTGAATATTCTCTATCAAAGACATCGCAATAGCAGCTTCATCAGGAACATCTCGTGAAATTGCTGGAATAGTAGCCATCCCTGCAAGTTGAGTCGCGCGCCATCGACGCTCACCAGCTATGATTTCATATCTACCCTCGCCAATTGGACGAACAACAATTGGCTGAACCACACCTTGAGCTTTGATGGAATTTGCTAACTCATCTAACGCTTCCTGGTTCATATCAATTCGAGGTTGATATTTGCCCCGCTGAATGATGTCGACAGGCAAATCTTTCAAATCTGAGCTTTCCGAATTACCCGATTCGTCAGATTGAGGATAAGCGCGTGTACTATTCAATAATGCATCAAGCCCGCGACCTAGACCTCTTGCTTTTTTTGACATTAATCAACCTCGTTCTATTAATTTATTGATACTCAAAACCTAGATAATTCATGATATTACGTTTTCTCACTTGCCCTTTAGATTCTACAAATAAGTTTCTTCAATCGACCGGACACACCAGTCCGGCGCTCGGCAACTGCTCCTGCGTTGCTCTAATTACCTACATCCGTGTAGGTATCAATCAGAAAATCATTTGTAGAATCAAATTGCTGCGCGATAAAGTCGCAAATTCATGAAATATCTAAGTTAATATAATAGCTTAAAATTCTGAATAACAAATGTGTTATGCATGTGGAAGTTCTTCTCGCCGTAAAATTTCTCCAGCAAGTGCCAAATAAGCTTGGGCACCTTTAGACGTTTTGTCATACATTAATACAGGCACACCGTGGCTTGGAGCTTCCGCCAAGCGAATATTGCGTGGAATAATTGTCCGGTATACTTTATCACCAAAATATTTGCTTAACTGCTCAGTGACTTGCTGTGCAAGATTATTACGCGGATCGTACATTGTTCGAAGCAAGCCATCGATAACCAATTCAGGATTTAAAGAGGAGCGAATCTTATTGATTGTATCCATCAATGCGGATAAACCTTCTAACGCATAATATTCACATTGCATAGGAATCATGACAGACTTTGCAGCAACTAGAGCATTAACGGTGAGCATATTTAATGAAGGAGGGCAGTCGATAAATACGTAATCATAATCCTCGCTGATTTCAATAAGCGCTTTACGCAATACTTGCTCACTACCTTTTCTGCTCAATAAGTGAACTTCCGCCCCAGTAAGATCTATATTACTTGCGAGTACAGAATAACTTACATCGTCTGGTTTAATAATTGACTCTTTAATCGATTTACCGTCAACCAGCACATCATAGGATGAAATTTCGACAGCATTTTTATCAATACCACTCCCCATGCTAGCGTTGCCTTGAGGATCCAAATCAATTAATAAAACACGTCTTTTTGTTGCCGCCAAAGATGCGGCTAAGTTTACAGACGTTGTAGTTTTGCCAACACCACCTTTCTGATTTGCAATGGCAATAACTTTAAACATGCGGATCCCCTACACTAGTTTTTAGCCCGGATAGTTCTTGAATTTGCGAATTTATCGCGACGCAATTTGATTTTACAATTGATTTCCTGATTGATACCTACACGGATGTAGGTAATTAGAGCAACGCAGGAGCAGTTGCCGAGCGCCGGACTGGTGTGTCCGGTCGAACGAAGAAAACCATTTGTAGAATTAAAGTGCAAGCGAGAAAACGTAAGATTCATGAATTATCCGGGCTCTTGGTAAGAATGGCTAAAGTACGTGGAGCATCAATTCCTGGTACTTTTAACTCAATAATTTCTTTTTTAAAAGAGTTTGAAACATCGTTTAACTCTTGTTCAGCAGTGTTAGACTTCATAAAGAGAAGTTTTGCATGGTCTGCCAATAAATGATCGACAAGTGCTAATGTTTGAGAGATGGTAGAGAAAGCTCGCGTTGTTAAACAATCAAAAAGCTGATCTGGTTTAAACTTTTCAACGCGACTATGTACAACTTCAACATTTTTTAGTCCCAATTCGATAGAAGCCTGCTTTATAAAGCGTGTTTTCTTGATATTACTATCCAGTAAAACAAACTCGATATTTGGATTAAAAATAGCCAATGGGATACCTGGCAAACCACCACCACTTCCAACATCAACAAGCCGTTTAGCGCCATTAATAAATGGAAGTAAGGATAAGCTATCAAGCAGATGTAAACGAACTATATCATTTATCTCTCGTACAGCAGTCAGGTTATATACCTTGTTCCACTTAAGCAATAAATTCGTAAAATTAATTAAGCTGGTTTGTTGCTCAATACTCGCATCAATATTTAATTGTTTAAGTCCGTTTGAAAGAATAGTCTGCATTAAGCTTGTTTTTTAGTTGGTAACTGTTTCTTTTTACGTTTTATAAAAATCAACAATAGTGAGATTGCGGCTGGTGTAACACCAGGAATACGCGACGCTTGGCCGATATTCACTGGCTGACTTTTTTTCAATTTCTGAGTAATTTCTGCTGATAAACCGGAAATCGAATCGTAATCGATGTTTTCCGGAATTGCGGTGTCATCCTGTAGTTTTACTTTTTCAATTTCGTCCAATTGCCGATCAATATAACCCGAGTACTTGGCTTTAATCTCGATTTGCTCGGCTACTTTTGGATCATTCACACCATCACCGGCAACATCGAGCGTCATTAATTTTTCATAGCTCACTTCTGGACGTCGAAGTAAATCTAATAAATTGGCTTCCTTGGAGAGAACCTGCCCAAAAGCACCAATTGACTCTTCCTCGCTTAATAAACCAGGTCTGATCCAGGTTGCTTTTAATCTCTGCTCTTCTTTTTCAATGGCTTCTAGCTTTTCAGAGAATGCAGCCCATCGTGAGTCATCGACCAGGCCATACTTACGTCCGATTTCTGTCAGACGTAAATCTGCATTATCCTCTCTAAGCAATAATCGATATTCAGCCCGGCTGGTGAACATTCGATAAGGCTCTTGCGTCCCTCGTGTGATTAAATCATCAATAAGTACACCAATGTATGCTTGATCTCTTCGGGGAGACCAGGCTTCTTTTTCCTGAGAAAAAAGACTCGCATTCATGCCCGCAATTAGCCCCTGGGCTGCTGCTTCCTCATAACCGGTTGTACCATTAATTTGACCAGCAAAGAAAAGTCCACGAATAAATTTCGTTTCCAGTGATGCTTTTAAATCACGTGGATCAAAATAGTCATACTCGATGGCATAACCCGGTCGAATAATATCTGCTTTTTCAAAACCTTTGATTGTACGCACAAACTTGAACTGGACATCAAAGGGCAGGCTAGTTGAAATACCATTTGGATAAATTTCATGTGTATTCAAACCTTCTGGCTCTACGAAAATCTGATGTGAGTCTTTGTCAGCAAATCGTACTATTTTATCTTCAATGGAGGGACAATACCTCGGCCCAACACCTTCAATGACACCGGTATACATTGGTGAACGAGAAAGACCCTCTCTAATATGGTCATGAGTCTCTTTCGTTGTTTCAGTGATAAAACAATTTATTTGTCTAGGATGATCGGATACTTTCCCCATATAAGAGAACACTGGCGTTGGAGCATCTCCCGGTTGCGCAACCATTACGTCAAAATTAATGGTTCGACCATCCAAACGAGGGGGCGTCCCTGTTTTTAAGCGTTCGACATTAAACGGCATTTCTCGAAGGCGTTGCGACAATGCGTTAGCAGGTGGATCTCCCGCTCTTCCACCTTGATAATTTGAGAGACCGATGTGGATTAGTCCGCCTAAAAAAGTACCCACTGTCAATACCACCGATTTGGCGCTAAATTTAAGCCCCATCTCGGTTACAACACCAACAACTTGATCATTATCTACAATCAAATCATTAACCGCTTGCTGAAACAAGGTGAGATTTTCTTGATTTTCAAGCGCTTCGCGAACAGCAGACCGGTATAAAACACGATCACATTGGGCACGTGTTGCACGGACTGCAGGACCTTTGCGAGAATTAAGAATACGAAATTGAATCCCTGCTTTATCAGTCGCTTTGGCCATCAGGCCACCAAGCGCGTCTACTTCTTTGACTAAATGCCCTTTACCAATACCACCCACAGCTGGATTACAACTCATCTGTCCCAGTGTATCTATATTATGAGTGAGTAATAATGTTTTTGAACCCATACGAGCAGCAGCCATCGCAGCTTCACTACCTGCGTGACCTCCACCAACAATAATGACGTCAAAAGAGTCTTGATAAAACAT
>CALZJE010000024.1 GCA_945787715.1 uncultured Ectothiorhodospiraceae bacterium
CTTTATCATTACTCCAAGCTTTTTTATAACTTCTTTCACTCGTTAGTGCATCGAACACATCGGAAACAGCAACAATTCTAGCCTCCAGAGGTATCTCAGTCGATTTTTTTCCGTCAGGATATCCTGAACCATTAACAGCCTCATGATGGCTTAATGCGATATTCCGCAATATATCAATGCTGCTCACATGACTAAGGCCAAAGTTTTCCACAATACCGTCAATCATCTCTCGCCCTTTTGCGGGGTGGGTCTGCATTATTTCACGCTCATCACTGGTCAAAGCACCAGGTTTTAGTAATATTTTATCCGGGATGGCTATCTTCCCAATATCATGTAGTGGAGCAAACATAAACACATGTTCAATATAATCATCATCAAGATCATATTTCTCAGCAAGTACGCCTGCAATCAATCGACTATAACGAGACATCCTCTCTAGATGAGCGCCTGTTTCAGGATCCCGTAAATGCATCATTCCACTCGTCGTTTTAATTGCAGCCCCCATCACTTTAACCAATGCAAGCTCATTAGTTATCGTTGCGGATATCAAATGAGCAAACACGTCGATATCGTTTAATACCTGCTCGCAATATACGTTTGGTTCATAGGAATTGAAAAAGAGAAAGCCAAAAAAATCATTATTATGGAACATTGGCAATGTATAACTCGCCGCATAACCCTGTTGGCGAATTTTTTCCGTATGCTCTTTTTTACATGGATCAAGCCCAGCTAATTGATTTATTACTCTGGGCTGTCTGTTTTTTACAATCTCCAGTAGTGATTGCGAGTCATCTAGCAATGCTTGGTATTGCTTAATAGGATTATCATCTCCACTACTATGTAAAAATGTTTTAAGGACTCTAGTTTCCGAATCAAAAATAGTTACCGCAATACGAGCAATAAAAGCATATCTATTTTTTAAAACGGTGTGAATTGATAATAATTTATCTTTCAATGATAAATTGTCATTAATTGATGCGAGGTTATCGGAATGATCAAACATAGAACGTTATTGCACTCTTTTTGATAAGGAATGGATACAACCGATATATCTTGAACAAAAATGATACAGCTTTAAAATATAGCAAGATAAAAACCGTAAACATACGTACTACTTGAAAAATATTAGCTTATAAATAATTAATTACAATCTAAGACAAAACATTTAAGGATAAGAGATCGATAATATTCCGATATTTTACTTTATATCAAATTCACTATTTACACCATGGGAAGTATATGACAAATATTTTTTCGGGTGTTGGGTAAATTGCTGGCGAGATTCAAACCTTTCATTGATCGCAATTTAAGCGCTTGCTGGAAACGAAACTGTTTATAAACGAGCTGTTGTGCTAAGTAGTGAAAAATCGATATGCTCTATTGCGGTATCATCTTCTTTTAAATAAGGAACAACTCCAAGCAACGGCGCTTTTATTACACTGCCAATATAATCAATAATTTCGGAAATATTATCAACGTTGCTGTCTATTGTATTTGCAACCCAACCAACAAGCTTATTTGGCCCATTGATAATATCTAAATAGCTTAAAACAGCGTGATTTATACAGCCTACCCGAAGCCCAACAACTAATATCACTGGGCATTCCAAAGTTCTCACCCAATCAGCTAAGGACTCTTCCCTATTTAGAGGCACTTGCCAACCACCTGCGCCCTCAATAACAACTAAATTACTTTGCAATGAAAGTGACTTAAGCTTTTCCATCAGTAAAGTACTGTAAATTGGATTACCAGTTTTCTCGGCTGCAATATGTGGAGCAATAGGCTCCTCATAAATAAATGGATTGATATCAGCATAAGAATAGTGACTTTTAGACGCCGACAAAAGTTGCACAGCATCACTATTCCGCAACCCCTGTTCAGTCTGTACGGCTCCCGCTGCGACAGGTTTAAATGGAGCCACCTTCACACCCTGAGCAACATAGTATTCAATTAATGCGCACGAAATAACTGTTTTACCAACGTCTGTATCTGTTCCTGTGACAAAAACAACACTATCCATTGGCCACCTCATTGAGAACGAACGGGTATGGGAAAACCGTTTTCTAACTTCGACGGACGCACACCCTGCTCAGGAACCCAAGCATGGCCATACACAATTTCATACGTGGCAGGCAATACATCATCTTTTCTATATTGTTCATAAGCGGCAATCATATTGTTGATTTTTTGCTTACCCATCAGGCCTGCCTGCCTACCTTGAAGCGCATTCCGCGAGCCTAAATGTTTTAAATCTTTCATCAATGATTTTACTGACGAATAAGTCAATGTAATATTCTCCACATCCATAACGGGATCTGAAAAACCTGCTCGTAATAACGCATCGCCAATATCATGCATATCAATAAATGCGTTTACGTGAGCGTATTCATCAACTGTTTTCCAGCTTTCTCGTAGTTCCTTTAAGGTATCAGGCCCCACGGTAGAAAACATCAGCAAACCACCTGGCTTTATTACTCGTCGGATGTCGTTAAATGTTTTATCTAGATCAAAGCACCATTGCAACGCAAGACTGGAAAAAACCATGTCGCAAATTTCATCTTTGAGCGGAATTAACTCTGCATCGCCGCAAAGATACTTTTTTTGACTACGAAGTTTTTTTAAAAAGCCATCTTTAGATTTAGCATATTTCAACATGCCGTGTGAAATATCAAACGAATAGATCGGCGTTTTCTTGAACCTGTGCTCAAGCAAATCGCTACAATAACCAGTACCAGAGCCGAGGTCCAAAATCGATTTTGGCGATAATTGAATGTACTCCAAGCGAGCAAACAATCGATTCGCCACTTCCCTTTGCAGAACTGCAGCATTGTCATAGGTAGTCGCAGCATTGGCAAAGCTTTGGCTTATCCACGCTTTATGAATTTTATAGGCTAGTTCAGACTTTTGACTTTTACTCATGGGTATAAATTGATTCTCTTTGTTGCTGCATTATTCATAGACCGACAAACGCTTCCAAGACATCAGTAAACTCATCTATATGAGAAATAAATGGTGCATGGGCTGCATGTTCAAACTGATATAGTTGACCATCTGATAATCGTTTTAACATTTCATTACCTGAAGAAGCTGGGACCAAAACATCGAGCCGCCCTTGCATAATTAATGTAGGTAGTTCTAGCCGACTCAAACTATCGATGAAGCTGGTGTTTTGTAACAGTTGCAATCCACTCGAAAGCGCTTGTTGATCGGGTTCTCCATGCTCAAAAAGACGTTGCTTCATCTCTCGTACGGTCTCTCGCATGTTTTCTCCGCCTCGTGCTTGCAACATGAGAAAGCGGTGCAAAGTTGTTTTAAAATCTTCTCGCAGATTATTTGAAAAGGTATTTAATACATCTGCGCTAATCGCCCAAGGCCAGTTTGAGTCAGCAATAAATTTGGCATTGCATGCGAGCAATACCAGCTTTTTCACTTTTTCAGGATAATCCAGTGCAATCTGCTGAGCGATTATCCCTCCCATTGACCAACCAATCAGAACACTCTCACCATCAATAATACGTACAATATCTTTAGCAAGCAAAGACGGTTGATAATCGGATACATGTTTTGCACTGCGACCAAAACCTGGGAGATCAACAACAGTCACTTCGTAGCGATCTTGAAGTTTGTCTACCAACTGGTGCCAAATGGCCCCATTAAACCCCCAGCCGTGTAGCAATACGATTTTGGGGCCAGCACCAAATCTTTCAAAATGTAAACTCATACTAGTTTTGCTAATAATTTTATCAATGTTGAAACATCTTCTTTGCTGTGTGCTGCAGAGAACGTTATTCGTAATCGAGAAGTCCCTATCGGAACAGTAGGCGGCCGAATTGCCTTAACCAATACACCATGATCTCGCAAATAGTCACTCCATTCGAGTGCCTTTTTTTCTTCGCCAACGATAATGGGCTGAATCGGCGTTAGAGAAGGCATTAGTGATAATCCAATTTTTTTCACTTCATTTCTAAAAAATGTTATTAAATCGGTTAAATGCTCACGCCGATAATTTTCTTTTTGGATGATCTCTAAGCTTTTAATGCTCGCCGCTGCTAATGAAGGTGGCATTGCTGTGGTGAAAACATACATTCTTGACTGTTGAATCAGCCATTCAATCAGATTTTCACTACCCGCGATAAAAGCCCCGAACACGCCAAAGGCTTTCCCCAGTGTTCCCATTATAATGGGCTCATCATCTTTTATTAGTGAAAATTGTTCACAGATACCACCACCACGATTTCCTAAGACACCAAAGCCATGAGCATCATCCACAAAAACATCAGCTTGATATTTTTTCGCTAATTTCATGATCAACGGCATCGCAGCAATATCACCATCCATACTAAAAACACCATCTGTCACTATCAGTTTGTTAGTTTCAACTGACTTTGACAAAATTGCTTCTAGATTTTCCATATCGCTATGTTTATAACGTTTGAATTTTGCATCCGAGATCAATCCACCATCAATAAGTGAAGCATGGTTAAGCTTGTCTTCAACAACCAAATCACCTTTGCCGCACAAAGCACTAATAGCACCGACATTCGCCATGTAACCGGTGGAATATAGCAAGGCTCGCGATCGGCCCGTATGCTGCGCTAACATATCTTCTAATTGATGATGTAAATAAGAATGTCCGGTGATTAAATGTGCGGCACCACTACCAAGACCATAATGTCGAAGTGCATCAATAGATGCTTCAATAATCCGAGGATCATTAGCCAAGCCCAGATAATCGTTACTGGAAAATGAGAGATACTGTTTGCCGTTTAACCGGATGCGAACAGATTGTGGTGATTGCAAAACTTCGCGATGCCGATATTGATTATTATCGCGTTTGTTTTGCAGCTGTTGTTCAAATGATTTCATTGTCATACATTGTATCCAAAATAACCGGCTGCTTGAATCTAAATTATATTACGATATACCGAAAGTCATAATCTGATTATAAATATTCAATGCAGAACTATAAACAACAACAAAACAACGGAAAATATCTCGACAAACAATTAACCGAACGTATACAATCGTTTAAGTATTTACTGAAATCAGGGTAATAAATAAAAGCATGGATGCTTTAAAAAAATACTTGTCATTCAACCTAGAAAAAGCAGGTCAATAAAAAATGCAGTTAACCGCAAATTTGGCCAGCAAGCTCTTTGGTGAGATGACCCAAAGCTGTGTTTTGTGTGGAAACTCCTGTTCTAATAATATCTGTCTATGTAACGCCTGTCTGCAAGAGTTACCTATTATTGAACATGGCTGCAAAACTTGCGGCTTACCAATGCAAATAGAGAACACCCAGTGCGGCCAGTGCATATCCAACACTCCCCCTATTTCACACTGCATTAGTTTGATGAGTTATGTACCTCCGATTGATCATCTCATCCAAAATATGAAATATCACAATCAACTCGCCATTGCAGATCTTCTCGGACAATTGCTCGCAGATAAAATCATTAAAGCGGATTTACCACTTCCAGAACAAATCATCCCCATTCCCCTACATATAAGCCGTTTACAACGAAGGGGATTTAACCAATCAGTAGAGATAGCGCGTCCGCTCAGTAAAAAACTAAATATCCCACTCAATCTAACTGACTGCAGTCGCGTTCGAGCCACTAGTCCTCAATTCAACCTGTCCATCCAGGAGCGAGCAGGTAATATGCAAAATGCTTTTGAAGTTTTGAGATCACTCAATGTAAAACATGTCGCCATTATTGATGATGTTATGACCACTGGAAGCACTGTATGGGAGTTTGCTCGCGTATTGAAAAAAGCCGGTATCGAAACAATTGATGTGTGGACTTGCGCTCGCGCAACAATTAATTAACTGCTTACTGTTTATTTATTCGCTAGCTATTCTACTTGGTTTAACAACCCCCTATAATACCCTTATTCTCCTTTAATCACTCTATCCCGTAGATTTCAAAAATAATCCAGGATAATTACAGAAAATATTATTAATGCCTCCAGCACTACGTATTGAAAATTTAATGAAAATATATCCCAATGGCTTTAGCGCGCTCAAAGGGATAAATCTTACTGTTGAAAAAGGCGATTTTTTTGCCTTACTTGGTCCGAATGGTGCCGGCAAGTCAACAACCATAGGTATCATATGTTCTTTAGTTAACAAATCCTCTGGAAAGATATCCGTCTACGGAAAAGATACTGACACAGAGATATCAGAAGCTAAAAGCCACATTGGTTTGGTACCTCAGGAGTTTAATTTTAATATATTTGAACCTATTGAAGAAATTATCATCAATCAGGCTGGCTACTACGGTATAGAACGAAAGACTGCTGTGGTAAAAACAGAGCAGTTATTAAGACAACTCGGCTTATGGGAAAAACGCAGTGAACAAGCGCGTAACCTATCAGGCGGAATGAAACGCCGATTAATGATAGCGAGAGCGTTAGTGCATGAGCCTCAACTACTCATTCTCGATGAGCCTACGGCAGGTGTAGACATTGAAATTCGTCATGGTATGTGGCAATTTTTAAAAGAGATAAACCAACAAGGCACTACGATTATATTAACAACCCACTATCTTGAAGAAGCAGAAAGCCTTTGTAAAAATATTGCAATTATTGATCAAGGCGAGATTATTGAAAACACAAGCGTAAAAGCGCTACTGAATGAACTCAACATAGAGACTTTTATTCTCGATTTATTTGAGCCACTACAAGAACCACCTCCTTTGTCTGAATACTCAATTCGCCTATTGGAAAATTCACAACTCGAAATTGAAGTATTAAAAGAGAACAGTATCAACGACGTGTTTAAACGCTTGGATGAATATAACATTCAAGTATCCAGTATGAGAAACAAAGTTAATCGACTTGAAGAGCTGTTCATGCGCATCTTAAATGATAAATCTTGATGCTCAATTCTGATTACGAGAATTAAAATCACACAATCTCAATGAAACTAAAACATCAATATATTGCATTTAAAACCATTCTCGTTAAAGAGATATTGCGCTTCAGCAGAATCTGGATACAAACGATTTTGCCACCGGCAATTACAACGACACTCTATTTCATCATTTTCGGCAATTTAATTGGCTCTCAAATCGATGATATGGATGGCTTCAGTTATATGGAGTATATCGTGCCGGGTTTAATTCTCATGGCGATAATCACAAACTCCTATGCAAATGTCGTCAGCTCTTTTTATGGCTCTAAGTTCCAACATAATATAGAAGAAATGCTCATTTCCCCAACACCGAATTACATAATATTATTAGGTTTTGTTGCTGGTGGTGTTGCTCGAGGAATAATTGTAGGCGGGGTTGTAACACTTGTTTCCCTATTCTTTACCGACTTAAGTATACAACATTATTTTCTGACATCTGTTGTCGTTGTATTGACTGCCATACTATTTTCGCTCGCTGGTTTTATCAACGCCATATTCGCAAAAAGCTTTGACGATATATCAATCGTTCCGACTTTTATTTTGACACCGCTGACTTACTTAGGCGGTGTTTTTTACACGATCAAATTACTACCAGAATTTTGGCAGGCCGTATCCTTGATCAACCCAATATTGTATATGGTAAATACTTTTCGATACGGTATTATTGGTATTTCGGATATTGATATTACTTACGCGTTCGGAATAATAATGACATTTATCACCCTATTATTTTGGTGGAGCCTTTCCCTGTTAAATCGTGGCGTTGGTATCCGCAACTAAGAAAAGAGAAAATACGCATGAATGAAACGCAACTACTGGAGGCAGTTAAATCTCTTCAGGAATCTCAAAAAAGTATAAAAATTACAATTGGCTCAATAATGGGGCTAGTCCTAATTATTTTCTTCTTCACATTCGCAATGCTTCTTGATAAAGCGCCTCCACTGTTTTTTATTATTGAGACAATAATTACCATCATTATCATTCCCCTATTTTTCATGCTGAATAAGCTCTCGTTTGTAATATTGAAAATTCGCAAAGGGAAAAAAGAAGAACTTAAAAAAATTATTGCACAAATGAATGCTAATGATGTGGATAAAAAAGCAGAAATAGTTTTACAAAAACTGGAAAATACTTTTTAGAACCCAATAAAAAAAGGGGCAGCGTATGCTGCCCCTTTTCATGTCACCATCCTTGGTAACGTTGAGGTACTACTTATTACCTCGACTTCTCATGGCTTTAGAATGAGTCATGGATTGAATTTTCAATCTACTCATATCCTTTTTCACTTTCTTCGCACCAGGTTTGTAGTAACCACCTTGGAAACATTCCATGCAGGTATCATTGATAGCTGCATCCATTCCATGGTTCATCCACATTCCAGTAGCATCTTCACCATCTACCCAGATATTCATCCAATTTGACGCTGCTAAATTTGGCAGTTCACTATTTGCTTTTAAATTCACATCAAAGCTAAATGTGTAATCACCATTTGCATTGCCAGTTGGCGTTAGAGTAATTGGAGATGATCCATAAGAAATATCGTTTGGATCAGTAGAGAAGTTCATCCAGCCATCGGACCCATTGATACCTGCACCAACACGTGTAGGATTGAATTGACCAGCAGCCGAACCATCACTTGCTTTACCATAGATAGTACCGGTAATCGTAACCACTCCAGATGGCATCGCACTAAGATCATTTGAGACAGCAACGAAACGTGGACGCATGTTTCCATTCATTGTTTGAATTTCAACACTCATATGATTCCAATCAGCATCATTAATGTTTATCATATTGAAGCCATCATAAACAGTAACATCAAACTCAAACATTCCATCTACAATATCAAATTTCTGAAATGCGCCATCTGAATGCCATTCACCTTGGCCATCTTGAGTGCTATCCACAGCAACTTCACCTTTAATGGTTACTGTTGTTGCAGTAGTTTCACCCAGATCATATCGAGGCATAGCCCCTATACAAGGATCACTTGCCACAGATCCATTAGTTCCAGGTTCAGTCATCATAGGATCACCAGACATTGGAGTTTGTAAAACAGCACCATTATACACTTCAACCGCGATTGGAGGTGGAGGTAGTGGGCTACTGCTATTAGCTTCCAAATCTATGTTATACCAGTTTTTACCATCGGCAACGTTAATGTTGTTGAAACCTGGATAAACTGTTACATCAAGAGACCATGGATACAAACCCGCTACAGCTGCAGTAGCAGAAGTGGTAGGAGTGGTTTTCACTTGACGACCACAGGTCCAGATTTCTGCGCCAATGGAACGACCAGGAACTGTACTAGTACCACTGATTGTTACAGTATCCGCATCCACTGGAGTAAACTTATCCATCTCGGAAATACCCCAGCGTGATCCAGACTCAACTACAACGTCTTTGTCAGTCCAAGTATATGAGTCAGTTTTAACAAGTGGAGTATCAGTTGTATCCTTGTGCCCAACTACACTGACAACTTCCAGTTTTGGTGGTGTATAAACGCAGTCACCAGTATTGATGACTTTCACACCCATCCAATTCCAGTTCTTATCGAAAATATCAACAAAATTTTCAGTTTTAACTGTTGTGGAAGAGCTTCCCACCAAAGGTACTGTGACAGAGAACTCTGCTTCGCCTGTAGTTTCGTTCATCACTGCTTCAGTGATAACTTCTTCCCAGAAGAATTCATTCCAATCAACATTACCATTCCAGTTCGCACGAACTTCACCTTCAGCAGCTGTACCACTAATGGTGATTGAACATTGCGTTGTCATATAGTCTCCGCCAGTATAAGCAACATCTTCGATGTCAGTTATCTCAGGACGAACCGCTTTTTTACCCGCTGAAGTGAAAATATTCAGGTTGTACCAATTATCATTCACATCCTGGATGTTTACATAGTTATCACCATTAAAGAGCTCAAGTGTCAAAGAGAAAGAACCATCAAGTGCAACACTTAACCGATCTGACTCCCAACCACCATTACTGTTAAAATCGTAACGAGGCTCACGATCTCCTGATGGGTCATCGTGATACTCGAGTACACCAGTGATTTCTATCACATTGCCAACTACTTCAGAAGCATCCCAACGACCACCGTCACCCCAGTTTTCTCTTTGAGTTAACGCAGTTGTTGTTGCAACATCTATAACAGTCATTTCTGATATTGCTGGAACGTAAACACTTCCTGCCGCAGTTTTTACACCGAAGTTAGAGTTGAAGTTTTGACAATCTTCAGGACCACCCGTACCACCAGCAGAATCATTACAGATGTGGCCATGAACACCAATCCAGTTCTCGCCGTTGAATACTTCTACCTCAACAGAGAAATCACCGTTTGTATGATTGATTTCAACCTTACGACTAGCTCTTGCTTTTGCTTTGTCATTCCATACATCAAGACGAAGTTCATTCATCATCATGCAATCAATAGCAACACAATCAACGCTACCCATCACTTTGATAGCTACAGCATCTGCAGATTCATAGAATCTCCAACCATCATCAACAAGCACTGTTGGTGTTCCTGCCTCATTAACACTTTCAACACTTGAAAGAGTAATGATAGGCGCTATTCCACCTGTTGTAATTATTTGAAAATGATCTTCTACGAAGTCGTTGCGATCGTTGTCTTCACAAGCACCATTCACCCAACATGGAATACCATCCATCGCACCAATTTGATTAACACCTTGGTTCAATTCAATATCTACAGAAGCAACACCGCCTGTAAATACTAGGTCATATTCCATGTGTGTATTACCATCAACAAATAACATGCCGTTGGTTACACCATCACGTGGAGTTGTAACAGTGATTGTTGCTATTGCTGCATCACCCACATCAAAACCGTGAATCATTTCCGAGAAAGTTATTTGTGTGCCATCAACTTCCACCATGAAATTAAGCTCTTGGTATTCACCAGCAATCTTAAAGCGATAAAGCTCTGAAATTGCAGTAACATCTTTTGGTAGATCAGTTTGACGTCCGTCCTGAACATTTTTCACTGTATTAGTGCCCAGTGCTGCTACCTGCCAGTAAAGCTCACTACCATCTCTTGGTTCAAAGCCATCAGTAAAGCCAAAATCTTCACTTACGTCGGCAATAGTTCCAGCATCCATCAAAATATCTATATCTTTAGGAACATCTAGACTAGTCATTGTTGAAGGAAGAATTAATGCAAAACCAGATCGAGAGTTACGAGAATCAACAATGATCCACGCATATGCAGCTGCATCTGCCACTTCTGCCCATTCAAATATTACTGAATTTACATCATCAATTAAGAGAGGATCACCACCATTTTCTGGAGAAATCAACTCAAGCAAGTTTGCTTGTACAATATCTTGCCCACGAGTATCGATACCTTCAGAAGCACGCTTGATGTACCAAGCACCATTGATTTTTTCTAGCGTAGCGAATAAAGATTCATCTGGAGCTGCTTCTTTACATTCTTGACTAGTTTTTTCTGTCGTTGCTGATAAAGTAAATTCAAAATCCGCTTCACTACCAACTATATTAATATTATCAACGACGTTACCAGTAATCTCAACACCACAATAATCCCAAAATACAAATGCATTCGATATCATCGAACCAAATTCTTGAAGATCTTGCATTCCATCACGATTGATATCACTTTCGTCGAAACCATTCGCGGCGTTATACTCCATAAAAAAGTCACCAGTCATTAAACTTTGCAACTGAGGTAGGTTACGATCGTTGAACGCTCGAACCCATTTACCAAAAACGTCTTTCACATCTGCTTGCGCTTCTGCAGTTGCAATTTCTTCTGGTGTTGAATCTGCAGTAATCGCAGTTACACCTTCAGTTGTTGCAACAGTTGAAAATGAAACATTGAGTGCATTCATTTTATTACCGGCTAGATCCTTACCACCCGACACGCTACCATCATATGTTGTACCGAGCTTAAGTGGCTTACCTAAAACAAACTCATATTCATAGAGGTCATCTTCATTTTTACCAACAAAAAGGACGCCCGGTTGAGCACCAAGGCTTGGATCCATACTTAGTCGAATACCATTCACATCCATTCGCTCGTTTGATGCAATGCGAATAGGGGTCGTAATTTCAATTGGAGTAGCAGTCTCAGCCAAAGTAGGGCTTGATAGCTGAGCAGTTGGAGATTGAGTATCTACTACAGCATTTACTGGAACACTAAATGTGCCTACACCAGTTAATTTCAATGATTTACCAAAGATATTGAATGTTGCCAGATCTTCTCCAGTGAATGAAAAGCCATCAACCAATTTTTCAACCGTAGTATCTGCGCCATAAACAGTTATTGTGTAGGTATCACCTGTTGACCATGATTCTCCGGCGTTCAGGTAGTATGTTGCTGTCAACCAATCAGCTGAAAGAGTCCAAGTGCCTGCTGGAATAGCAGAACCATTTGTTGATGCGAAATCTAACTCTAGATCTGTTAGCGCTGCACGATTCATAGCCATACTAAATGCAACCTGAACTGCGGCATTAGGTGCAAGATCTAAATCTACATCACCCCATGTTTGTGTACCATCTGGATTTTTAGCAACACCTAACATTGACGTAATTTTTGGCTCTGCAGTACTGGTTTGTGCTACAAGGTCTACACCAGAAATTGAACCTGCGAATTGACTAACAACAGATTGGAGAGCAACAAGATATGGGCGTTTAGTTTTTGGGTGGATGGTATAAGCCAATAACGTATAATTACCACCAGGAATTAGACCACCGTCTTCATAACCGTTACCATTTTTGTCCGCATTGATTAACGTTTGTAATGTGTAATTACCTTCTGCATCAGTTGTAGCTTTTGCAACAGGATAAACCCACGATGGACGAGAGGCGTTGTAAAGCTCAACAATACCACTTGAAAAAGCAGCTCCCGCAGCACGTGAAGGCAATGCTCTTTCTTGAGCTACTTTCATGCTAGTTAGTGCTTTTGCAAATGCTTTATTATAAGCTTGAGAACCGGCCTTGCCACGCTTAAGCGCATGAGAAACAGCCGCTTTCTGCTGAGCTTTGCCACTAATAATGCTTGATAAAGTTACTTTACCGGCAACTGTCGTCGCAGTTGCAGCGATACCTGTATCAATTCCGTCTTCGTTTAAAACCCCTGTAGTAGTACCATCACCTTGCCCAACTGCTAGGTTATCGCCTACTACACCGTCACTAGAACATCCTGATAGCACAAGCATGATACTTATCATGCAGGCTATCAGTAGTCTAAACCGATGTTTATTCATTAAAAACCTCTCCTAATTGATGTAAAAATTTGCGTAGTGAGCTACACCCTTCTGTGCTGTTGAGTAACCTTCGCTAAATCACTCAACATTTGACTCACTATGCGTCGACGACCACCTCTATCTGCTGCTGGTAACAACGCCAGATGCAAATAGATGTAGTCTCCGGTGGTATCAACAAGGCGTATCGGTTAGCGAAATCCAAGCTTTAATTTGTTTTAAATAGGAAAATCAATGACTTAATTAGGCGGTATTATTTTCGTACAAGATAGAAGGGAATAGACCATTTTTTGGCCATCGAATAGTTTAAATATCATTCATTTAGAATGAAGTGTGTCTTTCTACACAGTTCTTGTAATTTTGCTTGATGTGAAAAGCATTTTTTTAAAACTGTGAAATACTTTTAGACGTGAGGATGATTTGAAATGTTTTCTAGCATGAATTATTGAAAATTGAAGGGGCTATTGTTTGTAATTTGCGCATTAAAAATATCGAAAAAAATTGCGCTCAAAAATCACAACGATGCTGAAGTAAAGTTTACTTTTTCTAAAAGCATATTTAGAATGAAATCTTAAGTACCCGCTCAACATTAGCAGTTGTTGCCTCTGCAATGGCGTCTACGGTGAGGCTCCTGATTTCTGCCATTGCTTCTGCTACGTTATAGATCGTTAGCGGCGTATTTCGAGAAAAGGTTGAACCGACAGGTACCATGTCTGGAGCATCGGTTTCCAAAACAATAGAATTTATGGGTAAGCTCTTAATGAGTCTTCGTATTTTTTTGGCATTTGGATTTAAGATAACGCCTCCAAACCCAAACAAAAATCCCATTTCATAATACTGTTTTGCTTGTTGTTCGCTTCCATTAAACGCATGCACAATTCCACCACAAATATTTCGATGTTTAAACATTGCCAAAACATCGTCATGCGCTTTTCTCACGTGGAGAATAACAGGGAGTTGGTATTTCTCAGCCAATAATAATTGACTATCAAAGAGCGTTTTCTGTTTGACACGGTCCAGATTTTTATCATAATAATCAAGACCAATCTCTCCTACCGCACAAGGAAGCAAGGTTTTAATCAAATGTTCAAGCTGGGAAATATCATTTGGCGAATGTTGATCAATGAAATACGGATGTAGCCCATAGACAGGCGTTATCTCTGAATGTTGCAATGAAATTTGATGAAGTCGATCCCAGTTTTTTGCAGAAACTCCAGGAACGACAAAATTATGTATACCAATTTTGTGACAACGCTCAATTAATTCTCCTCTATCATCATCGAAGTCTGGAAAATCGAGATGACAGTGAGAATCAACCAAGCGCATGCATTAATGTTCTCGCGTCGCGAGGAATTGAATATCCGGCCAGCGTTCTTCAGTCAGCGATAAATTAACTCGTGTTGGCGCGATATAGGTAAGATCGTCACCACCATCGATTGCCAAATTATCTGCAGCCTTACGTTTGAATTCTTCCAGTTTTTTATCATCATCAGAATAGACCCAACGAGCTGTTGTGACATTGACTGGCTCAAAAAAACAATCAACGTTATATTCAGCTTTTAAGCGATGCGCAACAACTTCAAACTGCAACACACCCACAGCACCTAGAATTAAATCGTTGTTTGTTAAGGGGCGAAAAAGTTGTGTTGCTCCTTCTTCACTGAGTTGAATTAATCCCTTTAATAGTGCTTTCATTTTTAGAGGATCACGCAATCGAGCACGCCTGAAAAGCTCAGGTGCAAAATGAGGTATCCCGGTGAACTTCAGATCCTCTCCCAAAGTAAAGGTATCACCAATCTGAATCGTGCCATGATTATGCAAGCCAATAATATCCCCCGGAAAGGCTTCTTCCACATGCTCTCTGTTTTGTGCCATAAAAGTGGTTGCGTTGGCAATTAACACGTTTTTATCAATACGAACATGTTTTATTTTTTTACCCTTTTCATAACTACCCGAGCAAACACGCAAAAAGGCAATTCTATCTCGGTGTGCAGGGTCCATGTTTGCCTGGATTTTAAAGACAAAGCCAGAAAATTTCTCTTCTAATGGATCGATTGTACGAGTCAATGTTTCCCGTGGCTGGGGAGGTGGAGAATACTTAACAATTGCATCCAAAAGCTCTTTAACTCCGAAATTATTTATTGCAGAACCAAAATAGACAGGAGTCAATCTACCCGCAAGAAATTCATCATTATCAAATTCGTGACTTGCTCCTCGAACCAACTCGATCTCATCACGCCACTCTTCCGCAACATCACCAAGCAATTCGTCAAGTAGAGGATTATCTATCCCTTCGATGACTTGGCCATCCTGTATCTTGCCACCATGCGTGGCACTAAATACATGAACTCGATTATTATATAAATCAAAGACCCCTTTGAAGCGCTTGCCCATTCCAATAGGCCAGGTCATAGGTGCGCATTGAATTTTTAAAATACTCTCTACTTCGTCGAGGACATCTAATGGTTCACGACCTTCACGATCAAGCTTATTAACGAATGAAACAATGGGAGTATCTCGCAAACGACACACATCCATTAATTTAATCGTTCTATCCTCAACACCTTTAGCAATATCGATAACCATAAGTGCCGAGTCAACCGCTGTCAGGGTACGATATGTATCTTCGGAGAAATCTTCGTGACCCGGAGTATCGAGCAAATTGACAATTGCCTCATTATAAGGGAACTGCATAACAGATGACGTTACCGAAATACCACGCTGTTTTTCCAGCTCCATCCAATCTGAAGTGGCATGTCTTGCCGCTTTACGGCCTTTTACTGTTCCCGCCAACTGTATAGCACCACCGAAAAGTAATAATTTTTCGGTAATTGTGGTTTTACCCGCATCAGGATGCGATATAATCGCAAACGTTCTGCGCTTCGATACTTCTTTTTCTAACGACATTTGTTTACCTAAATTAATTCTCGTATTACGGCTTTTACAAAATAATTAATTCATAAAAGCCACTACATTTCATTATTCTTGAAATATATCCATTGCAAATATGAGCGCATCTTCGCGACCATTTTTTGCAGGATAATAATCTTTACGGATACCTACTTCGAGAAAACCGATTTTATTGTACAATTGAATTGCAACTTCATTTGAGGGCCGCACTTCTAAAAAGACTGATTTTGCATTTTTCTCTTTCGCTACTTCTAGCAAATGTTCCATCATCTGCAAACCAAAACCTTTTCCTCGATACATAGAAGAAACGCAAACATTAAATATATGAGCCTCTTCAACCGCAATAGACATCACACCATAAGCGATAATATCTTTGCCGTTTTTTAAAATTTGGCTGTAATAACCAACACGTAGACAATCTTGAAATATTCCGATGCTCCATGGATGAGTATGAGATACATTTTCAACAACCAAAATATCATCCAAATCAGCCTCTGTCATAGTCTGAAAAACTATTTCTTTATGTGGAGCAGTACTAATCATTAATACCTCACTGCTATGCAGATATAATTCTTTTGGCTAGCACGAGGTCTTGCCATACTTTTCTTTTTTCCAGTGGGGAACGCAGTAAATAGGCTGGGTGATATGTCGCTATCACAGGAATATTTGTATCTCGATAAAAATATTTCTCACCTCTAAGACGACCAATCGTTTCTTTTGTTTGCAATAAATTTTGTGCGGACACACGTCCAACAGCCAATATGACTTTTGGTTTTATATACCCTATCTGCTGATCAAGAAATGACTGGCAGGCAGCCACCTCTTCAACATGTGGATCACGATTATTAGGGGGGCGACATTTCAAAATATTCGCGACAAATACCGTTTCTCGAGATAGGCCAATACTGATAAGCATTTGATTGAGCATTTGACCCGCTTCACCAACAAATGGTTCACCTTTCACATCTTCATCTACACCTGGCGCTTCACCAATAATCATCCAGCTTGCGTTCGTATCTCCAACACCAAATACTGTGTTCTTTCTTGTGCTATGCAAAACGCAAGCTTCGCACGTTTGAACCTGATTTTGTAGTAGCTGCCAATCGATAACAGGAAATTGCTTCTGCTCTTCCAGTCCTTTTACATCGACAGGATGTTCAGACTGTATTTTAATATCAACACCAATATCTTCAGTAATTTCTGAAGATATTTTTAACTCAGGCACGTCAAGACGAGTATTCCATAGAGAAACACCCATCGTCTTCAACATCTCTTTTTGCCTAGCGTTAAGTGGCATTTTTTATAGCCCTGTTATACATCTGCTAATTGAGGATGCGCTTTATCATCTGAGTGAAACAACTTGTTAAGTGCATTCACATAAGCTTTTGCTGAAGCAACAACAATATCAATATCAGCACCCTGTCCATTGACAATTCTACCCGCTTTTTCGAGCCTTACCGTAACCTCTCCTTGCGCATCGGTTCCGCTGGTAATTGCATTTACCGAGTATAGTTGCAACGTTGTTTGGCTATTGATAATGGACTCAATAGCTTTAAATGTTGCATCAACTGAACCCGCGCCGGATGAGTTGCCATGCTTCTCTTCATTGTTTACAAGAAGTGTGACGTTAGCATTTGGTGTCTCACCGGTTTCTGCGCAAACTTTAACAGAGATAAGCTTTGTAAATTCGTTCGTTGCTTCCTGTCGTGCAACTGTTACAAGCGCCTGTAAGTCATCATCAAAGATTTCATGTTTTTTATCAGCCAAGTCTTTAAAACGAGAAAATGCTTCATTCAGCTCTGAGTCTGTGTCAAACACCGTCCCCAACTCTTTCATACGTGTTTTAAATGCATTTCTGCCCGAATGTTTTCCTAAAACCATACGATTTGCGGTCCAGCCAACATCTTCAGCTTTCATAATTTCGTAGGTTTCGCGATTCTTCAAAACACCGTCTTGATGGATGCCAGACTCGTGGGCAAAGGCATTTGCACCAACGATTGCTTTATTGGGTTGCACTGCAAAACCCGTAATACCGGAGACTAATCGAGACGTAGATACAATTTGAGTAGTATCGATATTAGTCTCACATGGAAATATATCTTTTCGTGTTTTAACCGCCATTACAATTTCTTCTAATGAGGCATTACCCGCACGCTCACCCAATCCATTAATCGTACACTCCACCTGCCGCGCGCCATTCATCACCGCTGAAAGTGAATTTGCAACAGCCAAGCCCAAATCATTATGACAATGCACTGAAAATATTGCCTTATCAGAATTTGGAATACGCTGGATCAAATTATGAATCAAACCACCAAATTGTTCGGGAACGTTATAGCCTACCGTATCGGGGATATTTAGGGTGGTTGCACCCGCATCAATGACTGCTTCTAGAATTCTGCACAAAAAATCCAGCTCTGAACGACCGGCATCTTCGGGTGAAAACTCAACATTATCGGTATATTGTCGAGCCCGTTTGACCGCTCTAACGGCCTGCTCAACAACAGCATCAGGCTCCATGCGTAATTTTAACTGCATATGAATCGGCGAAGTGGCAATAAAAGTATGTATACGAGCACTGTTAGCATTTTTCAGCGCCTCACCTGCTCGATCAATATCATTATCCAGCGCTCGAGCCAATCCACACACTGTACTATCTTTTATGGAATTGGCTACAGCTTGCACCGCTTCAAAGTCGCCAACGCTCGCGATGGGAAAACCCGCTTCGATAACATCGACTCGCATCTTCTCAAGTGACTTGGCAATACGAACTTTCTCTTCTTTTGTCATAGAAGCGCCTGGACTCTGCTCACCATCGCGCAATGTCGTATCAAAAATAATCAATTTATCGGTCATGATTGCACCTAATTTATAAATTCTGTCATAGTAATTGTAATTGTATTTGACTGTGCTTTAATCTTGTACCCTGCACAAAAGGGGAGCGTGTTTATTTATACGCCCTAAGGCAGAAGGATGCTGAGCGGGAGAGATAGGCGGAGGCGCACAACAATACCACGATCATATTGTGCTGTTATCTTTTTGTGTGCAGCCTTAATTAAAGCCATATTCTCAAATATTTAGGTGGTGGGGTTTAAGTTTATGATAGCTACTTTATCTTTTGTTGCCAAGTATTCTATTTGCAAAAGCATCTGCAAATAGATCAAAAAAACAACCCAAGCTCATTAATTACTGTCTTGCCTGCGAGCCTCACGGCGCTGTTTAATCCCCCAAAGCGTAAGAACAAAACCGGAAAGCATATATATAAAAAACGACCCAAATAGAATTTGCGGTGGATCCAGTGAAATAAACACAATAACCATGACCATGACCAATACTGAGAAAAAAGGAACCTTTCCTTTTAAATCAATATCTTTAAAACTATAGTAACGAAAGTTACTGACCATAAGAACGCCGGCAGCTAATGTAATTATTAACGCTAAAATAGCAAGATCATCTCCCACCGCACCATAATCAGTGGCAATCCAAACAAGCCCCGCAACGACCGCCGCAGCAGCTGGGCTAGGTAAGCCTTGAAAGAAACGTTTATCGGCGACATCAACTTGGGTGTTAAAGCGAGCTAATCGTAACGCAGCTCCCGCCGTATAAACAAATGCAACTAGCCAACCCAACTTACCCAACCCAGAAAGCGCCCACAAATACATAATCAACCCCGGAGCCAATCCAAATGAAACCATGTCAGCAAGACTGTCATACTGAACACCGAATTCACTCTCGGTATTGGTTAATCGTGCAACACGTCCATCCAAACCATCCAGCACCATGGCAATAAAAATTGCAGCCGCAGCTTGGTCAAAGTGACCCGAAATTGCGGAAACAATTGCGTAAAAACCGCTAAATAAACAGCCTGTTGTAAACAGATTGGGCAACAAATAGATTCCGCGTCTTGGTTTTTTCTTCACTTCTGGGGCATTCATCATGAACTCACTTTGATTAGCTTGCGTTTTCTACAATTAATGTTGGATCACTAATTAAACTTGTACCCTGCTGATGTACAATATGGGCGATAATTGATTCACCTGCGCGCACTGCTGAACCTACTTTCAAATTTAGCGTTGAATTTCCAGGAACTAACAGTTCGACTTGAGCTCCGAAAGGTAAAAAACCACAGCGTTGTCCCTGACCAATTCTCTCACCGGGCTGAACATAGCAATAAGTGTGTGTTTTACCACTGAGCAATGCTGTCCAAACAACGTTATCACCTTCATCTGTTTGAACCCAATTTGAATATTTAGGTGTGCCATTTTCATCACTACACCATTGTTTGAGCATCTTACCTTCGATAGGACTTCTCACTGAATATACACCAAAAGCCGCCGTCCTTAGAGAGATTAATAGAGAAAATTCTCCACAAAACTCATTCTCTATGCTTGTGATCGACATTATTTGTCCATCGATGGGGCTAACAATACCCAGCGGTGATGGAGGGATTTTTCTCGCTGGATCCCGATAAATAAAGAGTAAAACTAACAATGTAAGAGTGAAAATAGCAGTAAAAGCGAGGTGCAAAAAGAGAATACTTGAAATTAGAACGAGAAAGCTAATGACTACAAAAAGCCAGCCTTCCCTTGCAATAATTGGATGCTTGTTAGAAACGACCATTGTTTCAATACGATATAAGAATTAGAATAAAAATGCGGCCCAACTAATAATCAGGCCGCACCCTAAAAACTCAGATCGTTTAATTTTTTGTTTTATCAACAATCTTGTTTGCATTAATCCAAGGCATCATTTCACGTAATCCAGCGCCAACTTGCTCAATTGGGTGAGCTGCGTTGTTACGACGTGCAGCTGTCATTTCAGGATAGTTTGATTGACCTTCTAAAATAAAACGCTTTGCATATTCACCGTTTTGAATATTCGCCAAACATTCACGCATAGCTGCTCTACTCTCATCATTAATAACACGAGGGCCAGTAACATATTCACCATACTCGGCATTGTTAGAAATAGAGTAGTTCATGTTGGCGATACCACCCTCATACATGAGATCAACAATCAATTTCAATTCATGTAAACATTCGAAATATGCCATTTCAGGTGCATAACCCGCTTCGGTTAATGTTTCGAAACCTGCTTTAACAAGCTCAACTGCACCACCGCAAAGAACCGCTTGCTCGCCGAACAGATCAGTTTCTGTTTCATCTTTAAATGTAGTTTCGATGATGCCGGTACGCCCACCGCCAATAGCAGAAGCATAAGAAAGTGCAGTAAATTTCGCAGAGCCTGACGCATCTTGATAAATCGCGATTAAATCAGGAATGCCGCCACCTTTGACAAACTCAGAACGCACAGTATGTCCTGGCGCTTTTGGTGCAACCATAATCACATCTAAATCAGCTCTTGGAACTACTTGATTGTAGTGAATAGCAAAACCGTGAGCAAACGCCAAAGTTGCACCTTGTTTGATATTTGGCTCAATCTGATCTCTGTATAATTGAAACTGAAATTCATCAGGCGTGAGAATCATAATCACATCAGAAGCTTTTACGGCTTCTTCCACAGAGCTTACCGCCAGACCAGATGCTTCAGCTTTGGCAGCAGATGCAGAACCGGAACGTAAACCAACAACAACATCCACGCCAGAGTCTTTTAAATTATTAGCGTGCGCATGACCTTGCGAACCATAACCAATGATGGCAACTTTCTTACCCTTGATTATCGATAAGTCAGCGTCTTTATCGTAATAAACTTGCATTGTTCACCTCACTAAAATATATAAAACTAAAAGGAATTCTTTATTTTTTGATTTATAAGTCGAGGCTTCTATCGCCTCGACCAATACCTGATGAGCCAGAGCGGACCACTTCAATAACACTGCGATCCCCAAGCGCCTCTAAAAAGCCATCGATTTTGTCACCTGTCCCTGTGAGTTCAACCACATACGACTCAGGTGTAACATCTACAATATGGCCGCGAAAGATGTCTGCTAATCGCTTTAATTCGTCCCTATCAATCGCATTGTTTGCACGCAATTTCACTAGGGCCAATTCGCGTTCTATATGGCCTGCCTCTGTCAAATCAATTAATTTCACAACATCAATTAATTTATTCAGTTGCTTTTTGATTTGTTCAATGATCTCTTCAGACCCCGTTGTCACAATTGTCATTCTCGATAACGAGGAGTCTTCGGTAGGAGCAACGGTCAACGATTCGATATTATAACCACGAGCGGAAAATAGCCCTGCAACCCGAGATAAAGCACCGGACTCATTTTCCATAAGAATAGATATTATATGCCGCGACATTACGATAACTCCCTATCAGCAGCCATGCGCATTTCGTGATGCGCTTTACCGGCTTCAATCATAGGGTAAACATTTTCCTTGCGATCTGTAATAAAATCTAGAAAAACCAAGCGATCTTTTAACGCTAACGCTTCTTTTAATGCCCCTTCGACATCAGATCGTTTTTCAATTTTCATTCCTACGTGGCCAAATGCTTCTGTCAATTTTTGAAAGTCAGGCAGCGCTTCCATATAACTCATTGAATATCGCTCTTCATATGAAAACTCTTGCCACTGCCTAACCATACCAAGATAACGATTATTCAAATTGATTATTTTAATGGGTAATCCATATTGTTTGCAGGTCGACATTTCTTGGATGCACATTTGGATGCTACCTTCTCCGGTAACACAAGCCACCGTTGCATCAGGATAAGCAAGCTGAACACCCATAGCAGAAGGTAAACCAAAGCCCATGGTTCCGAGGCCACCTGAATTGATCCAACGTCGCGGCTCATCAAACTGAAAATACTGGGCCGCCCACATTTGATGTTGACCAACATCTGACGTCACGTAAGTATCACCACTACCGGTTAATTTGCTCAGTGTTTCTATAACAAATTGTGGTTTGATTACATCACTCTGCCTATCATATTCGAGACATTGCTTGCTACGCCACTCATCGATCTGCCCCCACCACTTGGTCTTTGCAGATTCATCAGGCTTCACACTACTCTCTTGTAGAAGTTTGATGAGATCTTCCAGTACTAATTTCACGTCACCAACTATCGGTACGTCAACTTTTACGTTTTTAGAAATAGACGCTGGATCAATATCGATATGAACAATACGAGCAGTTGGGCAAAATTCCGCCAGTTTACCTGTGACTCGGTCATCAAATCGAGCACCGATTGCAATGAGAACATCACACTCGTGCATGGCCATATTGGCTTCATAGGTACCATGCATACCCAACATACCCACATTTTGTTTATCTGAAGCCGGATATGCACCTAGCCCCATCAAAGTTTGGGTAATGGGATAGCCTAACAAACGAGTAAATGCCCTCAGCTCGGCTGAAGCATTACTCAATACCACACCACCACCTGAATAAATCATTGGCCGTTTTGCACTCAAAATCATATCAGCTGCGCGCTTGATTTGAATACTGTGGCCTTTGATAACAGGATTATATGATCGCATTTCAACCTTTTTAGGGTAGGAATACGGAATTTTCACCATAGGATCTGTTACATCTTTAGGTATATCCACAACCACAGGACCTGGACGGCCAGTTGATGCAATATAAAATGCTTTTTTTAATGTATCAGCGAGCTTGTTAATATCTTTAACGAGAAAGTTATGCTTAACGCATGGGCGTGTAATACCAATAGAATCAACTTCTTGAAACGCATCGCTGCCGATCACAGGGGTCGGAACCTGGCCTGTAATAACGACCATGGGAATAGAATCCATAAAAGCAGTGGCAATGCCAGTAACAGCATTTGTTGCACCAGGACCGGAGGTGACTAACACTACACCAGGTTTACCTGTAGCACGAGCATAACCATCTGCCGCATGAGTCGCGGCTTGCTCATGACGGACGAGAATATGTTTCAATTCGTCTTGGCCATATAACGCATCATAGATATGTAAAACAGATCCACCAGGATACCCAAAAACGTATTCAACGCCTTCGTCCTTCAAGAACTGTATTAGAATTTCACCACCACTTAGTTCCACACCAAATCACCCCAAATCTCTTTGACTTTTAAACGCCGGAAAACCCAACATATTAACGCATTTCATAAACTCAAGCATCTATTTATTTTATAGTAAGGATATGGATTTGAAGAAAAACCTTATTATAAAAATTACCTAAACTAGAATCTTGTAGTAAAATAATCGATCAGGGCAATAAGGCTGTGAATTCATCTGATTTATTCCAATTTCTCACCAGATCTCTCATAGTTTAACGCGTAACACATCTTTATTTGGGTTGTCTGTTTAACACGATCAATATAATAATGCTCAGGATAAACCAATACCCATTCAAAATAACCTCATAGGATGAGAGCTAATTTCAAGAATGACAAAAAAGCAAAAAAAATTTCGAACGCTGATTATTCAGGGTTTAACAAAAGATGGTCGAAAATTTAGACCGAGTGATTGGGCTGAACGAATGAGCGGCATGCTATCTAGCTTTGGCGATGATCATCGTATTTACTATTCCCCTCAATTACGCCCGGTTAGCATCGGTGGCGTTAAGTGTATAGCTTTGGACGAAGAACTTAAAATTAGCCACCCCGGTATATATCAACAAATCATGGATTTCGCAGCGCGCAATAACTTAGAGATTATCGAAGAAGACTCACCCTAGGTAATTTATCTTGTTTTGCGAATAGCTGATCTACATACCTATATCATCACATCGTTGATATATCGTGTCTTCAATCTAATCAATGAAACACTTTATCAATTGGTATTTCAACCTTGGAGGCGTTTAATATACAAATCATCTATAGCGATGAACTGTATTACGATGCAAAATTATTGAATATTACTGATTACGGATGCTCTGTTAGATAAAACAACTTTACATCTTAGGGACGTATTTACGATAAGCGTGTTGTGGCGCATAGGGGTGAGTAGTTACAAATTTTTAAGATAAACCTGCTAATTCGTTAGTGATACTTTTTTAAGCGTCACTAACGGCGGTTGACTCAACACTTTTTTACTCCCCCACATCCCCATAACAGAAACACCGACAGCTCCGACAAACAAACCATAAAACCACAAACTTACATTAAAACTCGCTGACATTTGTAATACATAATGAGAGATTATGGCCGCAATAATAGTCGCGAAAATCGCGCCGATTAACCCAGCAAGAAATCCTAAAAAGAGAAACTCAGATAACAAAGTTTGCAGCATCTGCTTTTTACGCCCTCCAAGTGTGCGAACAATTGCATTCTCTAACATTCGCTCATCATGGGTGGACTGAATGCCAGCAAAGAGCACCATAACACCCGCCATCAAGGTAAATAGAAACACATATTCCACCGCCAGACTCACTTGTCGAATTATATTTCGAGCGTGGGATAACACAGTAGCCACATCAATTATGGTAATATTGGGGAATTGGCTAACCAAATTATTCAAAAAGCTGTATTGCGACTCATCGAGGAAAAAGGGGGACATGTAGGTTGCAGGAAATCCTTCAAGCAAACCCGGTTTTGCCAGCACGTAAAAATTTGCCCGAAAAGAACCCCAGTCTACTTTTCGAATACTTGCCACTTTGCCATGAAAATATTGATCCGCAACCTTGAAGCGAACAACATCACCTAGCGAAAGATTTAAGTGTTTTGCCACACTCTCTTCGATCGAAATATATTCCAAATTAGGATCTTCATCATCCCACCATTTTCCTTCAATAAGTTCGTTTTTCTCAGCTACATGGAGTGCCCAGCTTAAATTAAGCTCTCGAGACAGCATCTGTTTTGCTTGAGAATCTTCGAAATTATCTGCTGATGCTTTCTGACCATTTATTTCAACAACACGAGCGCGAACCATGGGATAAAACTCGGGAAGATCAATATTACTTGCCCTGAAAAGCGATTGAATATCTTGAACCTGATCTGGGTGAATATTTATCACGAATCGATTAGGCGCATCATGAGGAATCGATTGCTGCCACTGATTTAATAGATCTCCGCGAATCAAAGTTAAAATCAGTAACGCCATTATCCCTACACCAAACGCGACGATTTGAACTACGCTAGTCGCAGGCCGACGAACTAAATTTCTCAACCCATAAAACCAGGCATTTCGAAATTTGTTCTTAAACAAACCGATCAGTGTAAGTAATCCAAAACCACATAGACCAAGAAGCACTATAGCCAAAAGAGCACCCAAAACCATATAAAGCCCAATTTTCAGATCACCCGCTTGCCATATCATGATTACCACCAAAGCCCCTATACCAAAGGCATAAGAAACGACGTTTGAAGTATTCATGTTGCCAAGATCTCTTTTAAGCACTCGCAATGCCGGCACCTTTTTCAAAGCCATCACTGGCGGCAAGGC
Organism: uncultured Ectothiorhodospiraceae bacterium; assembly: GCA_945787715.1. GTDB lineage: Bacteria > Pseudomonadota > Gammaproteobacteria > S012-40 > S012-40 > CALZJE01. The sequence continues at coordinate 26,405 of CALZJE010000024.1, forward strand.
AAACCCAACGAGAATAGCAACTCCTGTTACTAACCCAAACACGATAGGTTTAACCCCTGCAGCTGGCAACTCTACACCAGCAATTGATCCTAATAATTCTACCAACACTTCATGCGCAAAGTAGCCCACTATCACACCGAGAAGGCTAGCAATAAAACCAAGTATTAATAATTGACATAAATAAAGCCGAGAAATGAGAGATTGCGTAGCGCCGACACAACGCATAATCGCACAATGATCCAGATGACGTTGGGTAAAACGGCGTGCTGACAATGCTACAGCTACACCAGAAAGCATTAGACTGGTTAACGCAGCTAAACCCAAAAATTGTTCTGCCCTCGTAAGTGCTGCCCGAATATCAGGGCGAGCATCTTGAACACCTTGGACAAGAATACCTTCCTCATCCTTATTATTAACAACATCACGAAATGCTTGCACAGCTTTGTCGTCACCTGCCACAAGTAGCCCATATCGGACGCGACTTCCGGGCTGTATTAATTGGGTAGCTGCAACATCGTTAACATGCATTATCACTCGCGGAGCAATATTAAAAAAACCGCCAGCTCTGCCAGGCTCTGTTGTGATAATGGCATCAATAACAAATTCTTTCATACCTAGCTGAAGCACATCACCAATATTCAATCCCAACGAACTAACAATTGCAGGCTCAACCCAAACTTTGCCGCGTTCTAAAAATTTTTCTGCTTTTTGTTCGGGCTTAAACAGTTCATGGGTAATCCCGACATTCCCTCTCAAAGGAAAATTTTCGTCCACCGCATTCAACCACACCATTTGATTTTCATCATTCGCCAACACCATGGTAGGGAAAGTTACTTGTCGAACAGTTTTTAAATCGAACTTTTCTGCCTGCGCATAATAGAACTCAGAAAATTCGCGATCTCCTTTTAATACAACATCAGCGCCAAGCAATTCATTTGCTTGGTGAAGCAAGGCCTGATTTACACGATCGGTAAAAAAGCTCACTGAACTAATTGCTGCCACAGCAATAATAATTGAAAGAAACAGGACTTGAAGCTCGCCCGAACGCCACTCACGCAATAGTTGCTTGATTGCTAATTTAATTAGCATGATTAAGCTCTGTTAGACATCCACCATCGATATGAAATTGACGCTGGCATCGATCAGCTAAATAAGTATCATGTGTCACTAATAATAGTGTTGTATTTTCTTCTTCATTGAGAGAAAACAGTAACTCAATAATCTTCTCACCTGTTTTTTTATCTAGATTCCCCGTTGGTTCATCAGCTAATAGAATTTTGGGTTTAACTGCAAAAGCTCGCGCAATTGCCACCCGCTGCTGCTCCCCGCCAGAAAGCTGTCGTGGATAATGCCCCGCACGATCCAACAGTCCAACACGTTCTAATACTTGTTTTGCAGTCTCCCGCTGATCATTTAGCGCCAACAATTCCAGTGGCAGCATGACATTTTCAAGTGCTGTTAAACTTGGTAACAACTGAAACGATTGAAAGACAAATCCCATCATTCTCCCTCTAAGCTGCGCACGTCCATCTTCATCCATATTGAAGATGTTTTCCTCTTCGAGAATTACCTCACCATTACTCGGTAAATCTAAGCCTGCAAGTATCCCAAGCAATGTTGATTTACCTGCGCCTGAAGGTCCAATAATCGCAACTGATTCTGATGAATATATCGTAAAATCGATATCCTCAAGCAATACCAACTCTCCAGTAGGGCTAGCAACTTTTTTATTGAGTTTATTGACAACAAGCAAAGGGTTTGATTTAGTTTCAGTCATGATTCGAATGTTTATCTTTATTTTTTGCTGTTTTATCACACAAAGTGTTTTTGCGGACGCTAAAATTATTGTTCTCGGCGATAGTATCAGTGCTGGCTACGGAATAAAACAAGAGCAATCCTGGGTGTCTCTCCTCCAACAACGACTCGCTGAAAAAGAGTACCGATATCAAACGGTAAATGCCAGTATTAGTGGTGACACAACAAGTGGTGGTTTACAGCGGATCGATAACATATTAACCAATCACGCACCAGCAATTGTCATTATAGAACTTGGGGGAAATGACGGTTTACGCGGTTTAAATCTGAAGGCCACCAAAAGAAATCTTTTACAAATAATAGAGAAGTGCAAGAAAAACAAGTCGAAAATTCTACTTATTGGAATGCAACTCCCACCAAATTATGGCTATGCCTATACCAATCAATTTGCGAGAATTTTTGAGTCACTCTCCAATGAAAAGAACATTGCACTTGTGCCTTTCATGTTAAAAGGTATTGAAAGCAATATGCACTATTTCCAAAAAGACGGTATTCATCCAACTGCAGCTGCGCAAATAATATTACTCGATAACATTTGGCCTATGCTCGAACCCTTACTATAAAAATTTTAGCTTCTCATCAACCATTTAGTAGACGTTACAACTTCTATATAAAGCTCAGTTCAACGCTTTTCCGCTATGAATTTATTACATATTCCATAATATTGTCTTTCAGCGCCTTGAATTGCGCCGATATACCGCCTATTTTTTATTAAGTGGCATTATCAAAATTATTTCCACCAACAAATGAGATTAGCTAAATGGAAAACCGTTGGTCCGAACGCGCACCTATGCAATTAAATGTATTGATGCACTACAGCCCATTAGGAATAATCAATGGTGTTAGCAAAAATGTATCCAGCAATGGAATGTTTGTTGATACTGGTCGGATCATCCTAATTTCTGACGAGCAAATATCACTTCACTTTCGTTACCCGGATCAACTTGAGGGAAATATATACACTGTCGATGCTCACATTATCCATACCTCAACAAAAGGTGCCGGTTTAAAATTCCTCAAATTTCAATTCGATGCAACGGAACTACAAGTAAATTACAACGTCTCCTAACAAATCCCTAGTTCTCTGATATTAATCCCAAGTACTCTAATATTAATCCCAAGCGCCTTGAATATTCTGGGATTAATTTGCAATCAATTAAAAAAATGACGAGAATACAGCAATAGATATTTCATATCATCAATTACCAAAAATGGAAGTTTACGTGAAAAAACTGATATTACTTTGCAGCTTATTTATAGTCTCTAGCACTACTATCGCCGAAGAAATTCGATATGTTTCTGATTCACTCGTTATCACTATGAGAACCGGGCAAGGCACATCACACAAGATCATAAAATCACCAACGACTGGTACTCGCATGGTGCTTTTAGAGGAAGACAAAGAATCAGGTTACTCTCTCGTGAAATTAGATAACGGATTAGAAGGTTGGGTGCTATCGCGTTATTTAGTCAATAAACCTGTCGCAAAAACTCGACTAGTTAAAGCAGAAAAAGAGATAGCTGTACTAAGCAAGCAGGTTCAGGGGTTAAATCAACAACTTTCAACGGTTAGCTCAAACAAAAATTCTTTACAAAAAAGCAGCTCTCAACTCGAAAAAGCGAACAAGGCACTGGAAAAAGAGCTAACTCATATCAAAGATATTTCATCCAACCAGATTGCAATTAACGAAGAAAATAAAGAACTGAAAGAAAAACTCCTTACTTTAAAAAGAGATATGCAAACTATTCAACAACAAAATCTATCTTTACAAGATAGCTCTGCGAGAGATTGGTTTTTAATTGGTGCCGGTGTCTTAGTTATTGGTGTAGTCATGGGTTTAATTGTCCCTAACTTACGCTTTAGAAGAAAGCAAACCTGGGATTCCTTGTAAAATTGATCAATAATTATGTGAGGTCTACGGGGCTGTTAATCCGGATATTTTAGCAATTTGCAAGTTGTTTCTATAACTTTAGGCGTCCAGAGAACGCTCTTGATAACGTCCCCCTATCTACATACTCCAACTCACCACCTAGCGGCACTCCGTGAGCGATCCGAGTAACCGAAATTTGATACTTATGTGCAAGACTGGAAATAAAATGCGCTGTCGCTTCGCCTTCAACTGTGGGATTTGTTGCTAGTATCACTTCTGATACTTCATCGCTAGCAAAACGCAACTCCAGCATATCCAACCCAATATCCTCAGGCCCGATACCATCTAGTGGTGATAACTTACCCATAAGTACAAAATATAACCCCTGATAATCAGCGGCTTGCTCTACGGCAAGCATATCGGCCGGGCTTTCAACAATACAAAGTAGTCGTGAATCTCGTTTTGGATTACTACAGATGTGGCAAAGCTCGACTTCACTGAAATTTCGGCATTTTCGGCAATGACCGATTTTTTCCAATGCTTGAGCTATTTTTTCTGAGAGTTTTTGCGCGCCAATGCGATCACGCTCTAAGATATAAAAAGCCATGCGCTGCGCTGATTTTGCCCCCACACCTGGCAAACAGCGCAACGCATCCATCAATTCATCCAACAGACCATTGCTCATATTGATGCGTTTTTAGTGTCTTTAGATTAGAATGGAAGCTTCATACCTGGCGGTAATTCCATACCATCGGTAACGCCAGACATCTTATCTTTAGTAGATTGCTCCAGAACACGAACCGCATCATTAACCGCCGCCGCAAGTAAATCTTCAATCATCTCTTTATCTTCTTCCATAAGAGCTTGATCGATATTCACGCGTTTCAAGTCATGGCGGCCGGTCATTACGACAGTAACCATTCCGCCACCAGCAGTACCAGTAACTTCCATGCTAGCGATCTCTTCTTGCGCTTTTTGCATATTTTCCTGCATTTGCTGCGCTTGCTTCATCAAATTACCCAAACCACCTTTCATCTTCTTCTCCTCATGAAATCAATTTACATTCGCTGATGGGGAATATACCGTTTTGTGACCCCCAAAGAAACTTTTCCACGGCATTTAATATTCCAAAGTTAACTGTTCTTATCCACCAATTTCACTGAACGCGGATCAAGTGTCGCACTAAATGTCTCTTTCATTGCAATAACATTAGGATCCGATTCAATAGCCTTCACAGCATCGCTTAGTGCCTCTTCGTGTAGTTGTGCTTTAATCGCCGCCGGAGTTTGTGCTTCTGGCTCACCTTCTTCAAACTTGACATTAACATCTTCATTATAAAACTGGCTCAATGCCTGTTTTATACGCTCAGAAACAGACGGGCTAATGAGTTTTGCGTTGTTTGCATTCACTTTAAGCGTGACTACCCCGTTTTTTCTGTGAAGCAATGTGCTATTGGAAATCACTTGTTTCGCCAACCCGGCCAAAGGAAGTTGATTGACGACACTCTCCCAAGCCAAGTCTTCTGAAGATGTAGGATTTGACCGTGGCACTGCAGCTTGAGCTGGCTGAGATTGCGCACTGGGGCGAGTTGTCAACGCTGGAGTAGTTAATCTGGCTTCTGGTTGGTTTTTTGGGCTATTGGCAGCCTGTGACTGCGGAGCACGAGATGCCGCGGGCGTGTGCGGCGGCTTACTCGCCAATTGGCTTTGCTCAACCGATGAATCTGGAATAAATGCATACATTCTCATTAACACCATTTCGAACCCAGCTCTTGGGTCTGGCGCTAAAGGTAAATCTTTTTGTCCAAGCAATGCTATCTGGTAATATAGTTGAATATCTTCAGCGCCTAATTGCTTGGAAAGCTCCAACAAATGGCTATCATCGTCATCAAGAGCCGCCGGAGAAAGTTGCGCCAGCGCTAGTAGATGAAGTACGGATACTAGCTCAGATAATACGGATGAAAACACGACTCCTTGGCTGGCTAGCCTTTGAACCTGATCTAACAAACCTTGCGAATCACGCGCTACCAGTGCTTCAATAATACCGACAACATCTCTATTATCAATAGTACCCAGCATCTCTCGCACGGTTTTATCCAATACTTCACCATTACCATGTGCTATAGCTTGATCTAATAAACTCAGTGCATCACGCATACTGCCGGTTGCAGAACGAGCAATGAGTTTTAGCGCTGGTGTTTCAGCAGGAACCTCTTCTTGTTCAAGCACGTACTGCATGTGCTCAACAATCAATTCTTGAGGTATTGCTTTCAAATTAAACTTCAAGCAACGCGACAAAATAGTGACTGGTAATTTTTGCGGGTCGGTAGTCGCTAAAATAAATTTTACGTGTGGTGGCGGTTCTTCCAGCGTTTTCAACAAGGCGTTAAAACTATGGGTGGTTAGCATGTGGACTTCGTCGATGAGATAAACTTTAAAGCGCCCACGAGTTGGTGAATACTGAACATTTTCCAGTAACTCACGAGTTTCATCGACCTTGGTCCGGGATGCTGCATCAACTTCAAGTAGATCAACAAACCGCCCTTGATCGATTTCAGTACAGGCGGTACAAACACCACAAGGTTTTGCACTAACCCCATTTTCGCAATTTAATGATTTCGCGAATATACGACCTAATGTGGTCTTCCCTACTCCGCGCGTGCCACTAAATAAATAAGCATGATGCAAGCGGTTATTGTTGAGCGCATTAATGAGCGCTTGCAGTACATGTGATTGCCCAACAACTTCTTCAAAAATCCTGGGGCGCCATTTACGAGCGAGGACTTGATAAGCCAAAAACGTCTCCTAATAATCGAAACAAATCAAAAAAACACCTCAGAGAGCAAGTGTTATCGCGCAATTTTTAAGCAGCAGTCCTGAAAAGATCAGATAAACGCGAGATTAAAACGAATCATTATAACTATTTGATTGGAATAAATCAGCTTAGCGAACAATGAAAGAAAAAAGGTAACACTTTAGGAAAGAGAATTTTGGGCGGCTCCCCTCACCAGCCACACCCCGGCACCCGAGTCCATTGCTGCAGCTGCTCCCTTCCGGGCCTGACTGGGTTCACAATCTATCGTCGCGAGGGGACCAGCGAGGGTCACCATTGAGGGCACGAATTATGCTCGATCTCAGCCGCTTATTCAACAAGAATTTTTCACCCAAATAGAGAAATGCAAAAAGGTGGGGTGTTTACTCAAAAATTAGCAATGCCAAAGTTGGTAAGAATGGTTAGTTATTGACAAGTGGGCGCTAGTAAAAGTTTGCTAATTTTGTAGGAGACGACGAGCAAAACACCCCAACAACACTGGAGATTACTTTTTAAGGAATAGACATCAACATACTAATAACATTAACAAGGATAAAAACTGCAACGAGAACAGCACATATCCCTGCACCAACAGAATAGATTTTCAGAAACTTTTCATCGCGCTCAAACACTGCTTTTGATGAATCCATAACATTCTCCTTTACAATGGCGTAAAGCTTTTGACCTAGAAAAAATCAGATGAGCATATCAATAAATTTTAATTTATTGATATTCACTTGTTGATTCTGGAATTTAAGGAAACAACATGATTGTTAAAGATAGTGCAGGAAAACCAAAGTGCAAAAAAAAGATTTCTATGAAGAGGCAGACTTCATGAATTATATTTATACCGACAGGTGTAATTAATAGTTTTTCGAGGAACGCGCCTGATAAAAACACAAATGTTTTTAACAACTACATAACGATATAACTTGAGTAATTTCTTTGTATGTAAGCAATACACTATAAGCTTGTCAGCCTCTCAAGCTGCGTCAATATTAACATTGCTTGTTCACGGTTTTCTCCGCACACATCGTTCCCAGCCTTAAATGCACTACACACCTTAGGCCGCAACGCACTAGCAAAGATTTTACACTTCAAATTTTCATCAAGTTGAACGCAATATTCACCCGCCTGTTTTCCTGCGGGCATTCCAGGTATAGAGCTTGTAATACTTGGGCTGATACAACAAGCAGCGCAAGAATCTCTACACTCCACGATTCATTTCACTCTTCAATGTTTGGCTAAAATAGTGTTTGAGAAATTCATCAAAACTTAATGTGTCGCTTGCTTCGATAATTTTTTGTTGCTCAATAGACTTTCGAGAAAGTTGTTCAAAAAAATTAAATTGCGGAGCTGTTAGGCGTCTGCTCTTGAAATAGTCTGCATGTTCTTGCGATTTTCGCAGAGAAAAGTGGAAAAAGCCTTCTTTCGACTTCCGCATCTCCTCAATAATTCTCGCAGATGGTGTACAATCTGGATCATCAATATAGGAATGATATTTTTTCAGTGCCGCGCTGTAACGCCCATCATTATTTTGACTATCTAACACTTCGCATACTGGCTGCATAAGCGCAAATAGCTCCTCCCCCCAAGACCGTAACGATATATTCTTATCACCACATCTTAGCAATAATTGGGGGTCACGTCCTTTATGAGCAACGTCAAGCATATTTTTGGAAATTCCGTGATGTTCTTGATCTGAGATTGGTGGACTATCCTGTAACAAGCAAAAAAGAACGAATGCTTCAAGAAAATAGAGCGAATCTTCAGACACACCTTCAGGATGATTAGTGTTAATATCTAAAGAACGAAGTTCAATGTATGCAACACCTCTCTTCATCAATGCAGAAATCGGCATTTCAAAAGCATCGGCAATCTGCTTAGGGCGCACAGAACTGTAATACTCATTCTCTATCTGTAATAAATTAGTATTCAGCTGCTCATATCTACCATTAATTATCACACCTAAGCGTTCGAAATCTGGATGAGGTGTTGTTATCGCATTTCTCAAGCTATCAATATATTTGTCAAGTGAATTATAGTTTACATGTATTCCAGCACTATCCTCTTTTTTGTTCTGATAACCAATATCACCCGTTCTTAAAGAGGTTGCATAAGGGTAGTAATATGTCGATTCGTCAAAGTCCACCATATCAGTAGTCATACCACCAAGAAATGATCGGCATACAGCAGGAGAACTACCAAACAGATAGGGGACTAACCATCCATAACGTTGAAAATTTCGAATCAATTGAAAGTAGGATTTAGAAATAAATACTTGGATATCCTCATTCGACTTTTCTAGCGCTTGAAAATAATTCCAAAACGCAGTTGAGAAAGAAAAGTTAAAATGTACGCCAGCAATTACCTGCATCATCCGCCCGTATCGATGTCCCAAACCACGTCGATAAACTGTTTTCATTTTACCTAAGTTTGAGTCGCCGTATTCCGCAATAGGAATGCTCTGCTCTCCTGACAATACACAAGGCATGCTAGCTGACCAAAGAATTTCATCATCAGGAAGTTGTGAGTAAACGTAAGTTTGAGCATCCCGCAAAAAATTGAGCAACTCAATCTTGCTGGTATAAGGAGATGTCACAAACTCTAGTAGAGCTTCTGAATAATCGGTAGTGATATGGGGATGAGTTAGCGCCGATCCAAGCTTCAACGGATGTTTAGTTTGCGAAACTCCGCCTTGAGCCGCTACTCGGAGACTCTCTTTCTCAAGACCTATTTGACTTTCACTAAATAGATTAGGACTAGCTGAGCGTGCAAACTCAGATATTCTCTGCTCAAAAACCTGATACAAATGAATAACCTTATGGGATAAATTGGAAGACGCGAATTTTGCATCATTTTGATAAATAATTCATGTTTTTCTTGCCAACAACCTTAACTCACTGAGTTTATTGCTTTATTCCCCTTTTCAACTGCAGCAAACTTAAAACAACAAGCTATTGATAGTCCTACTTTTTTTTCACATAAAACTCATTATTACTAAGATCATGTAAATTTGAACCAAGTCACAATACTCTTTTACCAACACCCGATAAACATCTATAAGAACTCGGAACGCTGGTTATGATTATGAACATACAAGATGCTTTAAACCCCATTTCAAACGAATCTCTTGCGGAAGCGCGTAAGAATGAAGCAGATCATCTTTCAACAATGATCAAGCTCTCAGCGCTTATGAATTCGTCGCTCGAAATAGCAACCATTCGAGAGAGAGCAATCAGCGCTGCCAGCACACTATTGCACTGCCAAGCTAGCAGCTTATTAATGATTAACGATCAAACAGGCGGCCTTTATTTTGATGTAGCAACAGGTAAGAATAGTGACATCATTAAAAAGATAGAATTACAAAAAGGTGAAGGAATCGCAGGATGGGTTGCTGAAAATAAAACCGGCATCATTATCCGAGACGCGCAAAACGATCCTCGGTTTTTTAAAAAAGCCGATAAAAAAAGCGGCTTCATTACTCAGAGCATGGTTTGCGTCCCCATCCTCAACAAAGATAAAACTATTGGCGTTCTTCAAGCAATTAATAAAAGTGAAGACACGTTCACCAAAGAAGACGCTCGGTTATTGGTTGCGCTCGCAAACCAAATTGCCGTAGCGTTGGAAAATGCTCGTTTGTACGATGAACTAAAAGAGTCTCTTTATTCTGTTGTCAGTGTTTTAACGAATACCATTGAAAAACGAGACCCTTACGCTGCAGGCCATTCAAAACGTGTCGCACGTTATGCTGTCGCCATTGGCAAACAATTAGAAATGTCACGTGAAGAATTGGTAAACCTTAAACTCGCATCTATATTACACGATGTCGGCATGATCGCTGTTCCTGATAATATTCTTCAGAAAAAAAATCGATTGCTAGATGCTGAAAAAAAAGAAGTCATGAAGCATATGGGAGTTGGTGAAGAGATTGTGGGTAACATCAAAGCACTAAGACATATTATACCCGCTATAAAATACCACCATGAAAGATATGATGGTAAAGGGCATTATCAATTAGAGGGGGAAGGCATTCCACTTATTGCCAGAATAATCGCGGTTGCTGATTCTTTCGACTCAATGACAAACGAAAGACCTTATGCACGATTTAAAGGGTACGATGCGGCATTGCAAGAACTTGTCAAACAGAGTGATAAAGAATTTGACCCAATAATCGTGGATGCATTTTTAAAAAGTAAAGCATACCGACATGCACATCGACATATTAAATAATTTTTTTAGATGGAAATCTATGAGAAGTTTGCTTGCAAGCTCTCTCAATCCTGCAAACAAAAATAGAGAAATACTAGTTTCCGGATGAGTCCAAGATAGACATTCGCGCGAAAAGAAGTGTGTCTCCATCTTTCTTTACCAAACTATCTTCTTCTATAGAAAACCCACCATCATCTACTATTTTGTCTTCATACAACACGAGAATCAACTGATCTCCAGCAGACAACTGAGTCACACCTAAACCAACTTTTACTTTTGATTGATGAATTGGCAGTATAGATCCTTCTTCATGACGAATCTGTTGACGCCCGACGAAATCACCAAAATTATTTTCAGCGCTTTCATCATATCGATATGCAACTAACCAAGCGGCGCTCAAACTTATTACTTTTTTAATCTGGATAGTATTATCTCCCGCGCTTGAAATTTGTTGATCAACCGCGGCAATATAAGGAACGGTAGAATAGCTAACAGCAAAACTCGCCGCAGTGGTTGCTGATTGAGAAATTACACTATCTATATTTGGTTCATAAACTCCAACATCTCCGTCGTCTCTTCGCAGCTCAGCATAGAGCATTTCTCCATGCGTAACATCTCGATCAAGCGTGACAGTTACATTGTCATATTCCCCAGGATTTAGCATGCGCTGACCTAGTACTTTGTCACTTTTTCGCTCTAACAAGGAATCTTGTTCATAGATAACAATCCAAGCATTAGTATTCAACGTCGCATTGGCAATATTAAGCTCATTTAGCTCAACAACCGATTGATCTTTTACGGTGATAAAATTGTTTGAATCACCTGTTATTCCACCACCACATGCAATCAAATAAAGCGGCACTAATGCAATAATGGCAAATCGAGATAATTTTTTGAATTTGGTATTCAACGTATCAAGCATAACTTAAGGCCTCACAATTTTTCTTCGCAGAGTATATAGCTTATTTATTGAACACATCTTATGACGAAGAATGTTATTAAGCGTTTTGAATGCAAAATAAATACAAGGACTTAAATCTAGAAATAAAAAAAGCCCTAGACAGGGCTTTTTTAGCATAATTATCGTAGAACCAAATCTTAGAATGGGATGTCATCGTCAAAATCAGAATAATCTGCAGCTCCGACAGGCTCTGGAGCAGGCCCAGGCGCATTATTATTCGATGACTGCTGCTGATAACCGCCACCAGCTCCACCCATTGGAGCTCCGGCTCTAGAGTCTAGCATTTGTAGTTCACTACCTACAATTTCAGTCGTGTAGCGATCCTGGCCATTTTTATCCTGCCATTTACGCGTTTGCAATTTACCTTCGACGTATACCTTAGAGCCTTTTTTAAGATACTCACCGGCAATTTCACCTAAGCGATTAAAAAAAACAACTCTATGCCATTCTGTGCGTTCCTGTTTCTGACCTGTATTCTTGTCTTTCCAAGCGTCGCTAGTTGCAATTGTTACATTTGCAATTGCAGCGCCTCCAGCGGTATAGCGAACTTCTGGATCGCCACCTAAATTGCCAACTAAAATTACTTTATTTATGCCGCGTGCCATTTATATAACCTCTCAAACTTAATTTTTGTATATGATCTATATCTATTAGTTAGCAACTCACTGACTTTCAACGATTTTTTCTGGCTTACTTGCAGTTTTCGCATCATCTTCTGTAGCGTTAATTGTAACGTCCTTACTAAAGGCTAACAAAGCTTTTTTATCTACTGCATGATTATCAACTTTCAAATAAGCGACACCATCTTCAGGAATAACCGTAACTTCTGCAACACCTTGAATATGCGCAATTTCATTAACCAACTGCTTAGCACGTTCTTCATCCACTTCGCCGACATTTATCATAAAGCTACCCAGGTATTTTGGATTTCTCATCGTAAACGCCAAATATGCCCAAAAGAGTAGAGCCAATCCACAAAATCCAAATACGCCTGATATGCCATAAGCACCGTATACAAAACCGCCAACTATACCACCAGCAAATGCCCCCAAAAATTGACTGCTGGAATAAACACCCATTGCTGTCCCTTTGATATGTGGGTCGGCTGTCTTAACAATCATAGAAGGTAAGGTGGCTTCCAATACATTAAACGCAATAAAGAAAATAAGCAGCGCAAAGAAAATGCTGCTGGGCGAATAATGATCGACCATCAATAGGAACTCGGCCACGGCGAGAACGACAATTGCGCCGGTCATAATTTGCTTAATCCTTCGTCGCTTTTCGGCAACTATGATAAACGGCACCATAACAGCCATTGAAATCATCAGGACCGGTAGATAAATTTGCCAGTGATCATTGCTTTCCATATGCGCAAAATCTCGCAAGGCAAATGGCATGACAACAAAAGTTGCAGTTAACACCATGTGCAAGATGAATATTCCGGCATCCAGTCTTAACAACTCTGGATTCTTTAACACATTCTTGAATTGTGATGTAACAGGTTGAGCATCTCGATGAAAACGAGATATGCCAGGATCAGGAACTACCTTATAAAGAACGTAAATACCACCAATGGCTAATACTGCCGTTGCCCAGAAGATACCATCCACACCAATCCAAGCATTAATTATCGGCCCTGCTATCAATGCGACCGCGAATGATAGACCAATAGTGCCACCAATAACGGCCATCGCTTTTACACGATGCTCTTCCCGTGTTAGATCAGCCGTCAGCGCCATGATTGCTGCAGCGATCGCTCCTGCCCCTTGCAGAGCTCGTCCGAAGATAACCCCCGCCATTGTATCTGACATTGCAGCAACGACACTTCCAAGCGCAAATATGACCAGGCCTATCGCAATAATTGGTTTACGGCCAAAACGATCTGATAGCATACCAAACGGAATCTGTAAGGCAGCTTGAGTCAGCCCGTAAATCCCTATAGCAACTCCTATCAGCAACGGGGTCATTCCATCCAACGTTTCCGCGTACAATGAAAATACTGGCAAAATCATAAATAGACCTAGCATTCGCAGGGAGTATATGCCCGCAAGCGATGTTGCTGCCTTACGCTCTCTAGGTGTCATCGCATCTGCGAACGATACATCATCTTTTGGTTTTCGATTAAACAAAGAAGCCATTCCTTCAACCTGAAATAATCAGTCAAACTGGAGTTATTTCGCAAGCTCTTGCAGCCAACTGATTCTTTTTAGGTTTAATTACTTTGATTGTTGATGGTGAAACGCATTATATTATCAGGTTCGTTGTTAAGCAGAAAATAAAATGGACTCAATACGTATACGCGGCGTTCGAACGCACAATTTAAAAAACATCAATATTGAATTACCCCGCGATAAACTCATCGTTTTCACAGGGCTTTCTGGCTCAGGTAAATCCTCACTCGCATTTGACACAATCTACGCTGAAGGCCAGCGCCGATATGTTGAGTCTTTATCCAGCTATGCACGTCAGTTTCTTTCTGTTATGGAAAAGCCCGATATCGACCATATAGAAGGTCTCTCACCTGCAATATCAATTGAACAAAAATCGACATCACATAACCCTCGTTCTACAGTGGGTACTATAACCGAAATATACGACTATCTTCGCTTATTATTTGCGCGAGCAGGTGAGCCACGATGCCCTGATCATGACACCATTCTAGAAGCACAAACTATCAGCCAAATGGTTGATCATGTCGTTTCGCTGCCTGAAGGGTCTCGATATATGCTACTTGCTCCTGTGATACAAAACCGCAAAGGTGAACACTTGCAGCTCTTAAGTGAGCTTCGAGCGCAGGGGTATGTTCGAGCACGTATCGATGGGAAAATAATTGAACTGGATGTTATTCCCGAACTCGACAAGATGAAAAAACACACGATTGAAGTTATCGTGGATCGTTTTAAAGTCCGTGAAGAGTTAAAACAACGGCTCGCCGAATCTTTTGAAACCGCTTTGCTCCTTTCTGATGGAATTGCCCTCGCAGCTCCGCTTGATGATGACGCTGAAACTTTGGTTTTTTCTGCAAAATTTGCATGCCCTGAATGCGGCTACAGTTTGCAGGAGTTAGAACCACGACTATTTTCATTCAACAATCCCTCTGGCGCTTGTCCGAGCTGTGATGGTTTAGGCAATAAACAATTTTTTGATCCTGATAGAGTAGTCTCACATCCCGATATGAGTTTGCGTGAAGGCGCTGTTCGAAATTGGGATCGACGAAATTCCTTTTATTCGCAACTACTAGAATCTCTTGCAAAACATTACACGTTTGATTTAGACAAACCATTTAAAAAACTGACCAAAAAACAAAAAAATATTGTGCTTTATGGCAGCGGGAAAGAACTAATAAAATTCAAATATGTGGGTGACAAGGG
>CALZJE010000025.1 GCA_945787715.1 uncultured Ectothiorhodospiraceae bacterium
ATGTGTGCTTGAGTACACATCCGTGTCAAGCTGTAAGCCATTACAAAAGGTACTCCTCCGTTTAACCTAAAAAAAGTTGATGGTTCTATTAACACGTCTAACTGCTTCTTTTAGATTTAATTGTAACTGAGCCTGTTTAAAAGCGACAATATATCGTTATGGCATGACATTTCTTTTGTCGCTATTAAAGCTAAGCAGAACTTAGTGGCGGAGTCTTCCTGCCTGAATGTAAAAGATTCCGACAAATACGGGGTTTATAAACACGTCACGTTATTTTGTCCGAACCGAGCAATTGCAAACATTTTTCTAAAAAATCACACCAACCAAACAACATTTAATTAGTTAAAGTATAAGCATGCTTTCCTCATGCGGAAAAATAATATGATGCATTTAAACCGAACAATATATTTCTTGGAGATAAAAAATTTGCAGTTAATATGGCGTATTATACATTAGGCTATGTCTTGCTCCGTGCATTCCTCATTTTCGAAGTAAAAAACACCCAACGATATCTTTTCTCAATAATTTTGAAAAATTTTCATTCTGCGATTTTTTCGAATTACACTATAACTTTATCTCAACACCTTTGATTCTGATGAGCGCCCACTTTCTGTTTCTGTCATAGCCCTGGCACGCAACCTGGATCGAGAGATAATCCATTTTCGTCAAGACTATGATTACATCGTCATATTTTTCGTTTTTCACTCCCCACAAGTTTAAAAAAAGTGTACTCTTGATATCAACAAGACGAAGCAATGTTTTGTAAAGGAATGACATGTAATATAAATTATTCTTTTTCTTCTTCAAGCACCAGTACGATAAAGCGATGATCGATTGAGTTATACGAAAAAGCTTCGCTTTTAATCATGAAGAATTAACATTTTATAAGATGGGGAATTGAGCGGTTTATATGGAAAGTTTATGTTTAAGTGGCGTTAGGCGCTATGTGCCGCCATGTATTAAGGTATCAAATCGATTCCGGTACAAATGGTCTGAAATGAGTAGATGCCATAAATACTTCGTCATTTTATCTCTTACCATTGGGGCTCTCACTTGTTCAAGTCTTTGTGCACAAGAGTCTCCGAACAATAAGGGGCGAAGTGAACATATTAAGGACGAGACTGGAGAAGCGCATGTCGATTTTGTGGTGCGTCTAGGGCAAGGGGGATTTAGGGATAGTCGATCACCTGAAAATAAATTAGGTGGGGGCCAGTTGGCGCTTGATATCAAACCAAGGGGAACACCAATAGCACTTTCAATCTCCAGTGAATATTATACAAATAGTGCGAATCCTACACATACATACGAAATTTCAAGCTTATTTGCTATTAATATTTTATATCATTCTCAGTTCGAAAAAATGGAAAAGCTGAATTATTTTCTCGGCGGGGGCATTGGCCGACTTGAGGTTCCGAATGGGGAAACTGAATCCGATAAGAGCACGACAGGAAGTCTAATTAACGTAGAAGCTGGAGTTCACTATCCAGCATTTTGGAAAATAGGAGTCTATGGAGTTGTCAAATATCTGCGGGCTCAAAAAAGCGAGAATGGAAGAAAGGTCATAGATTTTAATGAAGGAATTGTGCTCTTAGGTTTTACTTTCAACTTTAGTTTATAGCTCCATTCATGCGAAAATTAAAGTTCTCAAAATACAAGTCTGGATGAATAGTTAGCGCCTAGCAATTTAATCGAAAGGGACCTGCGTCCAAAAGAACTTCGACATGATTCCGGAATACATATTCCAGATTCAATCATCACAGGAATGACATTGAGTTCCACACTGACAATACCAGGCGTGAGCGTAATGGCATTCGTGTAAATGACACGACAGAGATCCATTTAAAGCGCGTCGTTATAATAACAGTTTTGCTTCGGGAAAAATTTTTTAGCGTATAATATGCGATGTGTGTATTTATTAATCATCCCGAGTATCGTTTTTTGTACACATGTGATATTTGATCGACTGCATGTCGGTTTTCTTACAGCTAAGTTGTATTAGTGATTAAATTACAGACAAACTCCATTTGATTTCAAATAGGCACCGCTTCCAGTTTCAAATTAATTTATTACTTTGATTGTTAAAGATTAAATTCTGAACACTTAACCCGGATATTTCATAAATTGACAAATTTATCGCGAAGCAATTTGATTTGACTCAATATATATTCCATGGGTCGTGCTGGCAGGCCAGACCTTTTTTTTAGAGTCGCGTCTCGCTCTGCAGCAAATGACTGTGATACTTTGCGCTCTGCTTTACACGAAATAGAGGGGTACCAATAGCTTTCCCTGAGTATATCTATTTTAATCGACATTGTATCAAGTCGACCTGCCGGTAAAGCTCATGCTAGAATTAGGCAAGATCGAATGATGAAAATTTCTGAGTGTGATTGAAACTGTTAACGCCTCTGAAGAATGCTTACAGGTAGAGATTTTTTAGTTTTACTCAATTAAAGTGGATTAGGTGCATGCCAGCAAAAGTTTTTTCAATTACTAATCAAAAAGGTGGGACGGGTAAAACAACCCTTAGCATGAACTTTGCCGCTGGATTGACAAGACGAGGCCGAACACTTGTTATCGATGCCGACCCACAGAGATCAGCAGGGCAATGGACTGGGCTCGCTTCAGATGAGCGCCCATTTCCTGTTTCTGTAATAGCCGTGGCAGGCAACCTGGCTCGAGAGGTAAACCATTTTCGTCAGGATTATGATTACATCGTCATTGATTGCCCACCGACTCTTGAAACCGACACGGTTAGTTTGGCTATGTCTGCATCCGATACAATGCTAATCCCTGTACTGCCCTCGCCTATAGATCTATGGGCTAGTGTGAGATTGGCGAATGCGATTGAGCAAGCTAAGATGAGCAACCGAGAACTCAAGGCATTCCTGGTAATTAATCAACTTGAACCACGCAATGCCTTGTCTCGCGCAATGCAACAGGCTTTGGAAGAATTTGATATTCCTTCACTAACTGGAGGTTTGCGTCGTCGAGCGATTTATCGAACCTCTGCCATTGAAGGTGTCAGTGTTTTTTGTATGGGAAAACGGGGTGAGGCGGCAGCACAAGAGATTGAATCTATCATAGAGGAGCTTTTATAACCATGAAACAACTAGGATCAAAATTAGCCGACAGCGTTCGTCAAGTGAAAACACAACAAGCAGAGAAAGAAGGAAAAGAGCAAAAGGTGCAAGAAGACAAAACGCCTGAGCCGATACTAGTATCTTCTAGACCTGAAGCACCGTTACCTTTATTTACATCCAGACGCGTATGGCCTGATTAACCTAGGAAAGTACGAATTAACTAGAGGCAATCATTAAATACTTCAAGTCGCCTCACGCAAGGGGCTATTGCATGATAGATCAGGCAATAGTCCTATTATATTCAAACTCGACATACAATAAAGCCTGGCATTACACCAGGCTTTATCTTTTTAGTTCAAAGAAAAAAGTTAACACTACAATTTCCGCATTAAAAACAGCTGCGCACTTTGTTCAAGTTGTTTTTTCTTGATGCTTCCATCTTTAACACTATGCGCTTGGACAGCGCCTATTAATAGCGTTCCGCCTTGTTTGCTATCAAACAGAGGCGTCACATCCAAAATACCAGAGGATTCCCAGTTGCCAATATCCGATTTTTTAGGATCAGTAGTATCTTTTGGATAACGTGCATTACGATCTATCTCACCTATACGAACATAACTACCTGAAGCTGGATCTACTCGCCAGATTGATGCTTCAACTCCTTTTACACTTCCAAATAGTTTTTTAGGGTAGACGGAACGATCTTCCTGAACATAGATATAACCATCATACCCCCAAGTCAGATTGTCTGGATTACGGATTCCCATATCAGGTTGAGGTAAAGCATCGGCATCGTGCAAGATAGTCACAGTTGCTTTTGGCTTCTTAAGCTCATCAAAATCTAAATCGACCGTATAAACTGCTCCCCAGTTATCTTTGGGAAATAGCTTACCGCGCCCCGTAGAGGCAAAAACAATTTGTGTTGGCTTGGCAGGATTTTCATGCAGATCTTCTGGACGAGAAAAAGTAAAACATCCTTTTTCTTCGCGTAATGTTTTTGCATCTAGATAACCGTTTGAATCATACCCTGAATGGCCAGTACGAGAAGAGTCTTGTACTGTCAGTGGAATAAAATGACCACTACGCTGCTGGTCAAATCCATGAAACGATTCTGGATTTTTATCACCATTTTTTGCTTTCCAACAAAAAAACTCGCCCTGCTTCAGGCCATTACGGTCAAGAAAACTTTTATCCCCAACGCCATTTTTCTTTCCTATATATAGATAAAGTGGCGCTGCTTGGCGATCATCCCCAGCTAATAGCACGACTGTATCATCACGACCACTTTCTACCGGTGTTATATTCTCCCACGCTCCGCGACCCATCGCAGGAAATGCCCAAAGTTCTCGATTATCAACATCGAGTACCCACTCTGTTCCATTATCACTCTCTTCACCACTAAAAAAGAGATTGTCATCAAATTGATATTGACCTGCTTCAACACTCCTAGCAGAACATAATCGATTTAAGCCCTGTTCGCTCTCGTTTACCTGGTCAGCACTTGTTACAAGCTCACCATTACGATCATAAATTTTATCGTAAGCAAGCCCTGCTTTTTTAACTTTTAGTGTACTTCGATCAACATCCAGGTAACTAATACGAGCACCGCTTAAAACAACACCAGAATCAAGTTTGTAAGGCGCACCTTGTTTTGGTTGCAGTTCATGATTGGCCAATATGCGCACTGTATTTTTATTAACAATAAACGCACCCAATCCATCTAATACACCTGGAGGTGAATAGTTATCAATTTTTTGTCCCACAGTGAATAGAGGAGTAACTGCCCAGCCATTATTGGTTGCGTGAGTATCAGTACGCATCATTGAAGGAATGGATTCGGCCCAGGCTGCATTAGCTGTTGCCATCAAAAGCAATCCAGTTGCTAATTTTCCAATATTTTTCATTCACGACTTTCCTTTTGGAGTGTTTAGGGATCAACTTTATTTTAGAATTATGACAAACTTGTTACACAAAGATTATTAATTGCTAGGTCTATAGCCAAATCAAAGGCATTGCATTGCATGACAGATAAAGCAATGACTCCGTTATACGCAAATCAGCTACCACTGAAACAACTCGAATTGTGACGTTTAAATTTTTGGACTCAGGACGGCAATATAACAGTTGGCTCTGTGGCTGAACCGTAGTTACATACACCTTCATTCCCTTCCACCCCATAGCCAAGCTAAACCGAAGCATTTACCAGTGTTTGGTAAGTAGTAAAAAATTCGCCTTGGTCACATATTATTAATAATTCCTTTACGCTACTCGTTGTGTTGTGAATGCCTAGGGCAAAATTAATATTGAATATCAAAACGAAATATTTCTTGCCTAATGCTGGTCATCTCTAACTTAGGTAGAAACATAAAGATCATACAAAAGGTTGTTTTCAAAATAAAAATAATGGCTGGGAAGCTTCTCTTATGTCAACATCAAATGATTAACATTATTCAAGCATTGAAAGATAAGCTATTCTTGGCTAGGAATAATTCAATCATTGCCTCAACTACCGCAACAACAATAAAAGTAATATTTGCCTAATTACCTCAACTAACGTTAAATAAACCTATCTACCATTCAATACTAGTAATAGTAAATCACCAGGATACTAAACCGTGCCACAGCTCAACCGCATTGTTCTTGACGTTCTTAAACCTCACCAGCCATCTATACTCGAATTTGCTAGCACAATTGCAGATCAACACCCAAATTGCCAGGTAAAAATCACAGTGTCTGAAGTGGATGAAAAAACTGAGACAACGATTATCACTATTGAAGGCGACAACATACCGTATCAGGCTATTGCAGAAACAATCAGCAATCTTGGGGGTTCAATCCACAGTATTGATGAAGTTGCAGTCAACAACGTCGCCAAGAGTGAAACCTGATGTAGATCACGATATAATTTCTCATGCTCGACGAATTACGCTTTTTATTTAAACTTACCAGTGCCAACGATATTGCCCGACGCTATTTTGTCACCAATGGTTTTGATGGGGCACTCACTATGCTGGGGCTTATTATGGGCTTTTACAGCAGTAATTCTGTCTCGATAACAGTGATCATCAGTGCCTGCCTGGGGGCTGCAATTGCACTTACGGTTAGCGGTCTGGTTAGTGCGTATATCAGCGAATCAGCAGAACGCAAAAAAGAATTGATTGAACTTGAACAGGCTCTGGTAAAAAATCTGGATGATTCAGCACACGCTAGAGCAGCAAAGCTTGTGCCTTTTTTTATTGCTGCAGTAAATGGCCTTGCTCCCCTGCTGCTCTCCTTGTTTATTATCTCGCCACTCTGGTTTAGCTTTTTTGGAATTGTCTTCCCATTTAATCCACTGCTTTTATCCATCATCATTGCTTTTGTCACCTTGTTTGCGTTGGGTGCTTTTATCGGAAAGATCAGTGGACACTTCTGGTTACGGAGTGGATTCAAGACTTTACTTGTCGCTATTGTTACCGCAGGTATCATTCTTAGTGTTGAAAAACTGCTATAGAAATTTCACTACTTCAATATAATGATAGTTGTCCGCAACAATCAACGCTTAATTTTAAAAGCACTAACAATGATAATTAGCGGGAAAGAAGACGCGACACTATCTACAAAGAAGTTCATTATATTGGTGGATCAATTCTGTCTGTATTAGAACTATTCACACGGAACCAACCAGCGATAGAGAAACGATCACGATTGGCGGGCAACACTTCGTGTGGAAACTCCTCACTTAAAAACACAACTATAGTACCAAACTTTGGGATCACTTTAATCGCTTCTTGCTCATGTTCTCCGGTGTAAAGAACCAACTCTCCACCATCCTCAGGCAACCAATCCGGATTGAGGTAGACGATAAGAGACAGAATCCGATTAGCCTCTCCTTTGAAGGCATCTTGGTGTAATTTATAATAATCACCTTGTCCGTAGTGGGAAAAGTGGCTTTCAAATGAAAACAAACCGAGAAACAAACGGCTATTGAGGAAGGTTTGAAGAGATCCGGTCCAGTGCTGCCAGGCTTCACCCACTTCAGTTTCATCGTTAATCCAGCAAACTTCATCAGAACGTACAACGTTGTTCATGACGTGATCTTCATTCCGGCCAACACCTGCCTTTTTGAATTTAAATGACGGCATTTCCTGGACGTGATTCCAAAGCATATTAACAAGGTTAGACGGCAAGGCATCAGGAAGAATACTGTATCCTTTGTTAAAAATATTTTGAGCAATAGTCTCAAACAAAGGAACGTTATCGCTTTCACCGATTTCAATAACTATTTTATTGCTTCTCTTCATCAATCGGATCATCTACTTTTTTTCTCGTCGTTTTTTCAACTGCAATTTCAACAATCAACTTTTGATCTTGTAACTCTTCATCATGTTTTTCTAACGCTCTTTGTGCCGAACCAGGGTTTGCAAATGTCACAAATGCATAACCCTTAGGTTGTTTTGTTTTTTTATCTGTTGGATAAACAACCTCTGTGATTTTTCCATAAGCGGAAAATAGTTGCTCTACGGTGTTCGCATCGTATGATGCGGGAATATGACCCACATAAATTTTTTGACTGTTCATTTGACCTTTTACTAATTTTTTTAATAATAATGTTGAAATACGAGGTAAATTTTCACCGGTATTTTCTTGGGCGATTATTTGCCAAAGTTTTTCCACCCGCTTTCCGCGAATTGAGCGTATCTGGGTACTCGACCGATATTATGCGCCAAGAAACGATTTTATGTAAGACTGACTACTCTTTCCTATCCCAATCAGATTTATCTCCAAAATATTCAGTAAGAAAATCAACAAATGCTCTTACCTTTGCCGGTAAGTAACGCATTAAAGCAATCACTACGTTTTATACACTGTTTTTGAGCAGACGTAATCCTTCAAACTCATTAAACGCAAGGAGCAAGATCATGATTGCACTCAGACGTGACAATAAACGTAGGCACTGCTGTGACTCACAGCGAGTACAATCTGTCGAGCAATGATCCTCTTGAATTATTACTAAATTGGGAGCAACTTTTGAGCATGGCATTAAACCAGAGCGCCAGTAAAATCAGTTTGAGACTAAGCATGGGATGAAAATAGTTGCGTCTGCGAAAGGTGATAAAGGTTCATTACATAATTCTTCAGGATGCAGTTTTGTACCAGTTTCGTTTGGAAAACGATCAATCAGATTCGCTCGAATTAACAACAGAGAGAACTGTTTATGTCTCGGTTATTTCCAGTACAACTAATATCGAAGGTGAAAAATTGGTGCTCGATTTACCCTGAGACATAGCAACTCTTGTTAACGAAATCTAAGCAGCTATACTTTATATTTTGTGTATTCACAAAAGGATCTAAAAAATCAAGGAGGAACAAAATGAGTGATAAAGATAAATTCAATTTCCCAGGTGGTAAAATCGATGTTGAATGGGACGGGCACCTGTGCATTCATATCGCTGAATGCGGGCAAGCAAACGGTGACTTGTTTATTGGTGGCCGTCAACCCTGGTGCCAACCAGATTTAGTAGAATTAAAAGATGTTATTGAGGTTGTAGAACGTTGCCCATCAGGTGCATTGACGTATCAAGCAAAAGATTCATCGATCAAAGAAAAACCTGCCGAAGAAAATACAATTTCTGTGAGTTATAACGGTCCCTTATTTGTACGTGGTGATATTGAAATCGAGAACACACCGGCTGATATGGAAGGCATCGCATTTCGAGCAACATTATGCCGATGCGGTCACTCGAAAAACAAACCATTTTGTGACAATACGCATGAAGCAATTAAATTTCAAGATTATGGTGCCGTTGGTGACAATGGGGAAGGATTATCCAATAGTGGTGGTAAATTAAAGATAAAGCAGCTAGAAGATGGACCACTATTGTGCTCAGGAAACATAACGATAAAAAGTGGTAGCGGAAGAACCGCTTGGGAAGGGACTCAAGTCGCATTGTGTCGCTGTGGTGCTTCTAAGAATAAACCATTTTGTGATGGCAGTCATGTTGCTGCTGGATTCAGGAGCAATTGAGCAAGGAAGTTTAAACGAAAATTAAATAGCTAATCAACCCAGCTCGATATCCATACCCATCGCAATAAATATTGGATGGGCCTTATTTTCTGGCGTCGTTCAATATGACCTCAAACAACGTTTGTTTAGCCTATTCTCACTACACCATATGCACACTAATTTGATTAAACGGAATAGACCAATGATGTTTATTGCAAGTATCAACAGCTAAACGTTGAAATAAACGAGGAAGTCCCAAATACTGGTTTGCTGCCTCACCATTAAATGTCGCAATTGCGACGAGATCTAATGAAGAAGCACCTGCTTTTTCAAATTCAACTTTAAACAGTTTTACCAAGTCAGATATTCCAGCAGCACTTAAACCGTCAATTAAATCTGCTTCCATTTTTTGGCGTATTTCGCCTGTAATCTCTTTTTGGTGTTGATAGTCAAGACCAAAATTAATTAACAGTGTAAACCCGTTTGCTGAGAGGTTACGAGGATTTTGCGCAATATAACTTAGTATGTCATAAGTTTTTAATGCATCAAGTTCTTTTAACTGCACATACTCTGGTGTTTGTACCACAATTTCACCGTAGGTATTATCATTCAGTAAAACCCACTCACCTGTACGTGATGGAAACCAGGGTTCTTCTTCGTGAAAACGACGTGAGCAATATGTCACTAATTCCTTGACAGGTATTTGTAATGACCCACCCAACAAGCAAGGATTATAGAGCGTAGCGTAAAAACTGAGTGTCTTAACGTGCCATGGCAAGCCGTTGTATATAATTTTTTCCCCTTCACGCACCGGCCCTAAGTTTAATATTAATTTAGCTTCAGTAAGAAAACGTGGCAGAGATTTTTGTACGGCTAGTGCGGCGCCAGCAAGTACAATGAGCAGCAAGCCTAAAAGCACCCAATCGCCACGTATGTAAAATACTGCCATGCCTGAAAGCAATACGATTAGTGTTGTCAGCAAGTAAAATAATAGGTTTCCGACTCGGGCAATAAAAGTAGGTCTGCGTTTAAATCTTCGTAAAACAGTGCGCTGATATAAACGTGCTAAAAGACGCAATACGACATAAACGGCAATCATGACAAGAGTGGCAATCAACAAATTTAATACTCGACCACCTAATAAATTCTTTAATACTTCAACTGGGTCGTTACGTGACGATTTAGCAGGTGAGAGTATTTCTTGCAACTCGAACTCAATTAAATTCAGTCTATTCTGCAAATCATCCCGCCGCTTACGCCATCTATCCTCCAAAGCAGCAAAGGCTTCTTTTAATGTCGCCGTTGGCGCTTCTTTTCGGTAACGTGTGATGTTTTCAAGAGCAGGCTGAGCAACATCCAGTCGTTGTTGAAAATATGCTTGATCATTGCGTAAGCGTTCAATTTTTCGTGGCCGTTCAGATAAACGTTTAAGCTCAACCAATATGGGTTCAAATACGGATTGCAGTTCTTCACGCCAATCAAATTCTTCATCCGTTTTTATGCCAAACAAGGAGAGATCAGCGGCTCCGGTACTTAACATTTCCAATGCTGTTTTTAATGATTGTTGATCCAGGGATATCTGCTTTATCTCTTCTCTGATTTGCTCTCGCGTGAGTTCATCATCAATTTCTTTTAGTTCATTTCTTTTTTCTACCAATTGCCGGCGTGTCGCATTTATGGCAGCTACCAGAGTTTCTAGATGCTCCCAGCTACTTATATTTACGGAACTAGAGCTCGGTTCAGACTCATTATTATTCGTTACGTCTGCTATTAGCTGAAAAGAAACAGACATTATTATCAAACTAAAAAACAACCTAAAAATCATTATAACTACACCTTAATGTAAAAATTATCAGACGGCGGATCATTGTGTTTAGGGCTGCGGCAAGCTGATTAAAAACCACGCACCACCTAACTCGCTACGGTTAACCTCCATATTGCCCTGATAAGCACCAACTATATTATTAACAACTGCGAGACCAATGCCATGACCACCTTTTTCATCTGAGCGAATACCACGCTCCAATACACGAGCCGCCAGATGCTCATCAATACCAGGGCCATCATCTTCAATCGAAATAAATATTTGTGCCTCGCCCTGGGCATCTTGGCCTAACTCTGCAGATACACGCACAATTTGTTGACACCACCTAAACGCATTATCTATTAAATTCCCTAGCAGCTCGAACAAATCTGATTCGTCGCCTTGAAAAAGTAAATCATCATTCATAATGACTTTACAGTTAACGTTTTTATCTGCATAAACTTTTCCCAATGAAGTACCTATTTTACTGGCAATCGTTTTTATTTCTATGGGTTGAGATAAAGGAGTTTGCCCCGATGTCGCTGCTCTTTGCAATTGATAATCCACTATCTTTTTCATTTGATCCACTTGCTCAGCAACAATTTGACGAAACGGTCTGATTTTGTCTTCGGTTTCTGTTGTGCTCTGTAATAATGCGAGAGGCGTTTTCAAACTGTGCGCTAAATCGGAGAGTGAATGTCGGTAACGTTCTAAATGTTCTTGATTACTCTCTATCAATCCATTTAAATTTCGTGTTAACCCACGTAGCTCTTTTGGATATCGACCAAGCAAGCTTTCTTGTTCACCAGATTCTATTTTTTCGATTTCCAGTGCAGCTCTTCGCAACGGCCTTAAACTCCAGCTAAGTATCGTGCCTTGAACAGCTAATAGTACGAAAGCGACGCCACCTAACCACATCCATAAACGATTCCTAAATTGAGTGGTTTCTTTGTTATAACTCTCCAGCGTTTCCGCAACGCTGACTGTATAGACATGCACTTTATTCGATAAATCCCAAGACACACCAAAGTTATAACTGAACAATTCTTCATTTTCATGAAACATTTTTTCAAATTTTATTTCGGTGCTACTTGAGAGCTTTACTACTGGCAAACTCTTCTCACCTAAAGATGGAGATTGCCAAAGTTTTTCACCCATATTATTCGAGATCTGTCCATATAGGCCTGACTTAGGTTGATTGAAACGCACAATC
Organism: uncultured Ectothiorhodospiraceae bacterium; assembly: GCA_945787715.1. Classification (GTDB taxonomy): domain Bacteria; phylum Pseudomonadota; class Gammaproteobacteria; order S012-40; family S012-40; genus CALZJE01. The sequence continues at coordinate 12,084 of CALZJE010000025.1, forward strand.
GGCAGTACATCGGGAATAAAAATAGACCCATTCATTTTTACTTCTGCAGCCGCTATCAGCGCCAACACGCGCCCTTGAAGGCGATCTTTTACCGCTGTGCGTGCACTTTCTTGAAACGCTTTATCAAGTGTATAGCCTGTTAATCCCAAAAATGCAGTAAGCACGACACTGAGCGCAATTAACAAACGTGACGTCATTGAAAGCATAGTCTTATTTGTTACTCATGTTAAATCGATAACCTCTGCCACGGAGAGTTTCTATGAGTTTGAGTTCATTGTTCGGATCCAACTTACGTCGCAAACGACCAATGAATACCTCAATAACATTGCTGTCGCGATCAAAGTCCTGATCATATATGTGCTCAGTCAATTCAGTTTTAGATATCACTTTATTTTTATGCATCATCAAGTATTCAAGGGTTTTATATTCGAAGGCAGTCAAATCAACAAGATCATCGTGGAGAGTCACCGATTGCGTATTGGTATTCAGTGACATTGGGCCATTTTGAATAATAGTATGCGACAAGCCAGATGCTCTGCGCACAAGTGCCTTTAATCTCGCCAGGAGTTCTTCCGTAAAAAAAGGTTTCACCAGATAATCGTCAGCGCCGCCTTCCAAACCTTGTACTTTTTCTTGCCAGCGACTTCGTGCCGTAAGGATTAATATGGGGAAACTGCGGTTATTTTCACGCCATTGTTTTATGACTTCCAAACCAGAAATATCGGGCAAGCCAATATCAACAACGGCAACGTCATAAGGGAATTCTTCACCCAAATAAAGCCCTTCTTTACCGGTGCCACTCTCGTCTACTGCATAGCCAACATGTTTAAGATGAGTAACCAGTTGTTGACGTAGTGTTTCCTCATCTTCGATGACTAAGACGCGCATAAATTACCCTCTCCCCATGCCAGTTTTAAATCAAGCTCGCGCATCCTGAAATATCAATCGGGCGTAAAAACAGTTTATTAGAATGAGCGACTTATAGGATACCTTAATTTTGCGATAGACAAAATGAAAAGGGCTTGCCATTACTGACAAGCCCTCTTCTTTCTTATCGGCACCGAACTGGGGGAAACAGTGCCTCTTTTGTTAGGAGGTTGCCCGAGAATGGGAAGCCTGCTGCGGGAAATTCGTTTTCCCTCGTTGCGACCGCATGGATGGCGGAAGTGCCGGTTTTGCAGGAGCAATAAACCGATCGACTCCTATTCTCAAACAATCTCCAGGGGGTTAGGGGTAGATAGGGAAATTTATAAAGCTAAGACAAAATCGACCAATTTTTCGATGTTTTCGTCTTTCACACGAGGCGAATAAGGAGGCATTGGTATCCCTTTTGTGACTTCCGTCCAGTTACCTTTACCGCCTTTTTTAACCTTTGCAATGAGTTTGTCTCTAATACCGTCCTCATCTTTGTAGCGCGCAGCAACATCCTTCCAAGCTGGGCCAACAACTTTCTTCTCTATGGAGTGGCACGCTAGACAACCGCTTTTTTTCGCCAATTCCAAGCCTTCCGCACTGAAAACGAGTGGAGCGCTTGTCATGCTTCCTGCCAACAACAAACCGATTGCTAATTTTTTCATGTCTTATTCTCCTAAAAACAATATACAAATTGTTAAATTTAAATTTTAGTCAAGGTGTTAAGATCTTTACTTCAAAAGCACTTTCTGAAGTGTTGAACATAGATTAACTGAATGAAACTGAACGGATGCTGAATGAGATAATTTATTTTGAAACGTTAGGGCATGTCGTCAATTAAGCTTAATCACAGAGATCCGTAATTCTCTTCGTCAGTTGTTCCATTTCCTTATGAATAATATTTCGCACCAATAAAGGCCCTATAAGAGGTGGGATTTTAATCGTTGGCGTTAAATCAGCTTCATAAATTATTTGCGTGCCATTTTCCACTGATGTCACTTTCCAGCGCTCAAAGCCTGACTCAAAATGTCCTTTTCCTGGTACAACAACTGCGACAACGGCTCCATCACTAGAATCGTTAATAAACTCTTGTATTTTGTTGATCGTAAGACATAGATTTAACAGACAAGGACGCAACTCTTGCTTAATCTTCTGATGACCATTTTCATCCACTGAAAGTAGTTGACTACGAACAATCAAGTTCGAAAGTTTGCTGAACCCAGTGTAGTCGTTAAGTAATGAGCTAACTTTTTCTGAATTTGAATCCAACGTGATTCGATAATTGACTAATATCCGACCCTGATAAAAATGTATGTCACTCCGGTTAAAGTCAATGACATGACTGTGAGAAACTGAGCTTAAACCCATCAGACAAAATGCTAACTTTTTCATACGCATCTCCAATAGCTTTCAATATTAGTGCTTAATAAAAATCAAAAATATTTTCTCAATATGTAGTCTATGTGGATTAAACTGAATGGGTGCTGAATAGGTTTTGAAATTTCTCCATCGTCGAATGAGTTTTATTTCACACCAATACTGACACTATGCTGTCAGCAGAAAAATAATATAATAACGTCACTATAAAGGAGTTTAGTATGCGCCGTGCAGATCGTTTATTTCGAATTGTTGAATACCTTAAAGCAAGAAGACAAGCTGTTACCGCTGATTCACTTGCTATAGAGCTTGAAGTAAGTGTACGCACCATCTATCGAGATATCTCTGATCTGTGCCTATCAGGTGTTCCGATTATTGGCGAAGCCGGTGTTGGTTATATGATTGATAAAAACTATGTGCTTCGCCCACTGATGTTTGAAGTTGATGAGTTGGATGCGCTTATGCTCGGTGCGCAGATGGTTGAAAGCTGGGGTGATAAAGATCTTGCTAAGTCAGCACGAAAAGCGGTTGATAAAATATCTGCAATTTTACCTGAATTATTAAAAGAAGAGATGCTCAGTACAGCGATATTTTCTCACCCAAGCCAGGCCAAAACAAAAATCACCATCGACTTCAGCGCACTGCGAAAAGCAGTGAGAACGAGAAACGTTGTTGAATTTGACTACACCACAGAAGACAATCGAATTACTCGACGCCGCATCCGCCCACTCTGTCTTGCTTTTTTTGGTCCGGTATGGGTAACAACAGGCTGGTGCGAATTGCGACAAGACTTTAGAAACTTTCGCCTGGATCGAATGAACATGCTAGTAGTAACTGAAGATATTTTTCGCCATGAAAGAGGGAAACGATTAAGTGACTATGAGGAAATCATTAACGCGACGAAACCCGACCTAAAATAACACAAGACCAGGAATTGGAAATTTTAATAGATATAAAAAAATCAATAAAAAAATCCGCAATAAATCGTGGACTTTTTATCAATTCAAATGACTAACAAACTTTACAATTTATCGTCCGTAGATTTAGATATAGAGAGGCTGTTTTGTGTTAATTTTCCCTGCCCCGGAATTCTGATCAAATCGACAAGAATTGTCGCTGCTTCACGAAGCTTTATCAATTGAAGCTCGTCGCTTAAACTTTCTTTTTTAGCATCGTCTTTATCATCATCGGCAGAATCCTCTGCTAAGGAAACCGGCTCCATTCCACGCGACACACGAAATTTATTTAAGCGTTCATTGCGTGCTTCTTCTCTTTGCTCACGTTCCATTTTTCTTTTAGATTTAAGCAGAGATAACTCTTTACTATCTAAGACTTCTTTTCTCACTTCCGCTTGCGCCAGAAGAAACTTAAAGCCACTATCAAACTTAACACGGGCTTCATGACGCACCTTAGCATCTTTTATGTTAACGGGTGCTTGATTGTTAGGTGTAAACCCTGCAGCAGCAATTCTCGCCCAAGGCAAGGCATTTTCCAAAGATCGTTCACCTTGATCATCATTCTCAACTGCGGTTGGGTATACAATATCAGGCACAACACCACGATGCTGTGTACTATCCCCGTTAACCCGAAAAAACTGCGCCATTGTCATTTTGAGCTTGCCGAGTGTGTCATCATTGCCTCGAGCATAGCGGTTTAAATCAACTATGGTTTGCACAGTTCCTTTCCCAAAGGTTGGTTCGCCAATAATAGTTCCTCGACCATAGTCCTGGATTGCTCCTGCAAATATCTCCGATGCTGATGCACTATATTGATCAACTAAAACTGCTAATGGACCAGTGTAAGCAATGTTTTCATCTTTATCCTCGTTCAATTGTATTTCGCCACTACTTTCACGAATTTGAACAACAGGACCAGACTTGATAAATAAACCAGTCAAAGAAACCGCTTCTACTAGCGATCCACCGCCATTACCGCGCAGATCAATCACAATACCATCAACTTTTGCTACATTTAATTCGTCGATAATTTTTTGTGTATCGCGGGTTGTACTGCTGAAGTCTTTTTCACCTCGGGCGGATGCTGCGAAATCCATGTAAAAAGTTGGAATTTCAATTATGCCTATTTTTTTATTTTCATCTCCAACAGGAACTTCTAGAATCGATTTTTTCACCTGCTGATCTTCGAGTTTAATTTTATTTCTAACAATTGTTATATATTTATCTGGACCATCTAGCCCACTATCTTTAGGTAATATATGTAATTGCACCGTAGAATCTTTAGGGCCACGAATTTTATCGACAACGTCATCCAAGCGCCAACCGATAACATCCGCCACTTCACCACTTGTACCCTGCCCTACACCAATAATTCTATCTTCAGCATGAAGAAATCCACTTAAATCTGCTGGGCCACCCTTGATAACACGTTTCACTACAGTATGTTCATCGACTGTTTGCAACACTGCGCCAATCCCTTCTAGAGAAAGACTCATATTGATATTGAAGTTTTCCGAAGTCCGAGGTGAGAAATAGGCGGTATGGGGTTCTAAATTTCGCAGGTAAGCGTTGATAAAAAATTCGTAAGCATCTTCTGCTTTAAATTGATCCGATCTCGCCTTTAAACGTTCATATCGTTTCTGTAACGTTTTTTTCAGCTCTTTCTCTTCTTTTTTCGCCAGTAAAAGTGTTAAATAATCATTCTTAACTCTTTTACGCCAGATTTCATCTAGCTCTTTTTCATTTTTAGCCCAGCTTGCCTCAGTTCTATCAAACAAATAAGTTTCATTAATGGAAAAATCAAAACCTTCTTCGATACGTTTTAATGCAAAATCGGCCCGTTCGATACGACGATCATTAAATTTTCGGAACATGATAAAAGCAGGTTCCAAATCACCTTTCAACAAGGAGTCATCCAGCACTGATTTGTATCGACTAAATTCGTCAATATCATTTTGAGTAAAAATACTGCGGTTTGGATCGAGTGTTTTTAAATATTCTTCGAGAATACGACTAGATTGCTCATCATTTAACCGGCTTTTTTTGTAGTGGTATTGATCAACAAACTTTGTAATTAAAACTGTGGATAAACCATGTTTTGGCAAAGGTTCTAGTTGCTCATGAGGTGTCGCTAAAGTTTGTCCAATTCCACTGGAAATCAGTAAAGAAACAAGGGCTATACTTCTTTTAATCATATTTATACCAAGCAAGTAATTAATAATTCAAACTTATGAAAATTGATGACTAGTGTCCTATCAGTACCAACTAAGGGGTCTTCTCTTCTCGGAGAGCCTCCTAATACCTTTATATCATCCAAATGTGCATTGGTCATGCCGATTAAGTGAATAAGATAAAAGATCCCATTATATTAATATAAGTTCAATCTTAATGTTTTCAACGTCTAATTATTAAGTCGGCTAGCCGTTAGAGAGCTGAATAATAAATAGTCAAATATATGGGCTTTCTTCAAATATAGCATCAAAAGTTGCTAGCCACTCGCTTTTCTCTGAAAAATCCGCAGCTCAGTCTCCAATAATTAATCCACAAACATCGGATTACACTTATATTTTTACTATAGAGGTATGGAGGGAGGAAATGATTACAGTATTGAGAGGAATTAATGATACTCAGCCGATACATTTCGGTATTCGGCTGAGTTTGGCGCCCTAGGAAGCCTACCCCCAAATAGGAAGGTTCCTAGCCCTATAACATTAATTAATTGGAGCTAACAACTTAGGATTGACAACAAGTTTTCTCACACCATGGGCATGATCTTCTTCAAACACGTTGCTTTCACACCATTCACTCAAGCTGTTTATATCCACTTTTGCACAATGAGGACGCACGCTCCAAGAAACTTGAAGCGGTGAACAGCTCTCACCGGTGTATTTAGGACCCGTTGTTGACCCTAGGAACTCAACGGGATTACCTGTTGTCGTTGGTAGTGCTTTTGCCTGATGTAAACCGTTAACCATGTTTCCATCATATGATAGATCCTTGAAGTTCATTGCCGATGAATCATTAACGACTGTGAATACTTGCGTTTCTACACGTAGATCAGGATTTGCACAACTATCAGATAGACAAGAACCCAAGCCTTTTCCTGGTTTCACTTTACATGAAGTATGAACCCAGTGAACTTCAACTGTATCGCCAGGTTTAATCCCTTTACAATGATTGACTTTTGGCTCTTTTAACTCAGCTTTAGTAAGCGATGTACTCATATTACACTGATATCCACCACCCTGGCCTGCATGACTACCGTGGCCGCCATCTCCTGCAAAGATAGAGAAATCTTTCGCTTTATGCTCGGCATTGTTATGAAAATGTATATTACACAAGTTCATTTCTTTATGACTTGGCGCCAATGAAAAAACACGTTTGTTTTCGCCAGCAAAGTTGTCAATATCTCTAGGAGTTTGTGGTCCAGCACCGTCACATGATCCTCCCGCCATGCTGCTTGCTGAAAAAAGACCAATCACTAGTGCGATACCAGCCTGACCAAATCCACTCATTCTCATTTTGCGTTCCTTATAGGTTATTTATAGAATTTATTCTCATTCAATCTAAAAAAATCAGTTCAATTAACCTAAAAAAACAGTTGATCCCTGGAATATGCTCCAAGAGCACTTCCAAAATGGCGTAACTCTGTCTCATGTTTCGCTTAGCTAGATGAAAAAACTCGCTTCGCCAACCAGATCAAGACACATTTATCATCACGCTATTTAAAAAATTATTCTACGTTCTATTTTCACGCCCAACTGATTCTTTAGGATAAATATATATCCTAAGAGCGGCAGTACCACCATTCATAGTTTTATCTCATTTAATAATAGCCTGCTCTTCAAGTGCACTTACATACCCTGAAAACACCCTATACCAATATTTGTATAATCAAAGCGCAGGTCGTTTGAAACTAAGCAAACCATAATTACCGCTCTTATTCGCCTCCCAATTAACTTTCTTAGACTCAAGTAATAGCTAAGAATATACATATTAAACAAATTGTATACTTCTTAATCCAAATACTACACTGAATGATCCCGGAAAGTTCCGGAAAGTAAATTTAACAATGCCACCAATGTTTTACAATGGAAAAAGACAAACAATTAACAAATGCAGTTGCTGTTTTAAAGTGACTGTAAATTTTCAATTTTATTTGGATGAAAATAATACAACCAGACGATGAAATTGCAAAAGCTGAAGTAGGTGAAGAGGGTGAAGAGGGTGAGAAGTTTTCGAGGCAACAGGAAATACGGCTTCGCTAGAACACGAAGCCGACTAACAACTAACTGAATAAATCGTCCATCACTATCGTTTCATTGCGCTCAGGTCCTGTAGAGATAATAGCAATTTTTGATTCGGTTATTTCTTCAATTCGCTTCAAATAATTTTGTGCATTAACAGGTAATGCTTCGAATTTTGTAACACCAACAGTGGAGTCAGACCAGCCAGGCATTGTTTCATAAATCGGATTGCATTCTGTAAAAGCATCCGCACCAACAGGTGGAGCAATCTGTTTTACACCATCAACTTCATAACCGACACAGATGTTAATTTCTTTTAATCCATCCAACACATCCAGCTTAGTCAAACACAAACCGCTAACACTATTAATTTGAATAGAACGACGTAATGAAACGGCATCAAACCAACCACAACGGCGCGGACGACCTGTTGTTGAGCCAAACTCGTTCCCTTTCTTAGCGAGATAAGCCCCAGTATCATCGAATAACTCTGTTGGGAACGGTCCTGCACCAACACGTGTGGTATACGCTTTAGTAATACCTAGCACATAATCAACATAGAGAGGACCAACGCCCGCTCCAGGAGCGGCACCACCTGCTGTTGTATTCGAAGATGTCACATAAGGATATGTACCGTGATCAACATCCAATAACGCGCCTTGTGCACCTTCAAACAATACAGATTGATTTTGTTTTTTGTATTGATCAAGTAGCTCAGGAACATCAGCGATCATTGGACGTAAGATCTCTGCATAGGCGAGAGCATCATCTAATGTTTTTTGATAATCGATGGCTTCAACATTGAAAAAGTTTTCCAATACGAAGTTGTGATATTTCATTACCTCTTTGAGTTTTTCTGCAAATCGTTCAGGGCAAAAAAGGTCGGCAATGCGTAAAGCACGACGGGCAACCTTGTCTTCATAACAAGGCCCGATACCACGACCAGTTGTGCCAATTGCTGCATCACCCCGTGCTTTTTCACGCGCTTGGTCGAGAACGATATGGTAAGGAAAAATGAGTGGGCAAGCCGCGCTGATACGCAATCGTTCACGCGCTGGGATACCTGCTTCTTCAAGCATGGCAATCTCTTTCATTAAGTCGACAGGAGAAACAACAACACCATTCCCAATCATACAGATTACATCATCACGCAAAATACCTGATGGTATCAAATGCAATACAGTTTTCTTGTCTCCGACTACCAAAGTATGACCAGCATTATGACCGCCTTGAAAACGAACAACAGCTTCTACGTGATCTGTTAATAGATCAACAATTTTACCTTTACCTTCATCACCCCATTGAGAACCGATGACGACAATATTTTTACTCATTATTAACTCTCTAAATCTGTAACCTAGAAAACGCAATTGGGCACGAAAATAAAATACAGGCTCTTGTTTTGAATGGCGTAATGAAAAAAGTTGTCATCACCTGATTGGTGATACAAGCTTTTTCCATATAGCTCGGCGAAACAAGAGCCTGTGTTATATTTCGTGGATCAATTGAGTTTTATAGGTTCAACTAACCAAACGTTTTCACGCTTCACTAAAATTCGTTTGCAGCCCATTTCAAAACCACTAACTTGCTGGTTTGGAAGTTCACGAATCACGCTTTCACCTGATTCACGCAGCTCATGGATTTTATTTTCAAGAGCGGCATCATCCGTTGCTGGTGCAAAAATTCCATGGTCAGCCACCTCAAAATCAGGCAACAATTGGCAAATAGCCCGCAGATCCATGCTATAACCAGTTGCACACCGCGCTCTACCAAACACTTTTCCGATATCGTCGTAGCGACCACCTTGAGCTATCGCTTGCCAGTAGCCCGGCACATAAGCGGCAAAAACAACACCAGTGTGATAACCATATCCTCTCAGCTCGGCAAGATCAAAATGGACGTTGATATCTGCGTAACGTTTTTTTAAACCGGTATATATGTCTTCTAGCTCTTGTAATGCCGCAAGTACAGATTGATTTGCTGAACCTAAGCTTTTTTTCGCTTCGGTTAATGTTTCTTCACCACCATTTAAATCGGCTAGGGCTAAAAATGCTGCCTGACAATCGCTATCAAGAGCGGAGGTGAGTGATGCAATTTCTGGCTTGGCTTTACGTTGAAGTGCATCAAAAAGTAACTTTTCTAAATCACTATCAACACCATATTGACCAACCAACTCTCTGAATATTCCGACATGTCCCAAATCGAGCGATATCGCTTTTAAACCACTTCGTTTTAGAGAGCTCAACATAAGCTCAAGGACTTCGATGTCACTTGCTATGCCACTATGACCAAAAAGCTCCGCCCCAATTTGAATGGGATTGCGGGAACCACCGAGTTCTCTGGGTTGAGTTAACAATACAGGGCCGGCATAGCATAAACGAGAAGGGCCATCATGCTGCATACGATGAGCATCAATTCGAGAGACTTGCGGTGTAATATCTGCTCGCACGCCCAATAAACGCCCTGTTAACTCATCAGTTAACTTAAATGTATGTTTCTCTAAATCGTTACCTGTTCCAACCAGTAGAGACTCTAGATATTCCACCATGGGTGTCATTACATAGCGATATCCCCAGCGTTGATATAGCTTTAATATCGATCTTCTTAAAAATTCTATTTGCTCAGCTTGCTCAGGAAGTAGCTCATCAATACCTTCTGGCAGTAGCCAACGTTCTGTATCAGACATTGTTTTTTCTTATCAATTAACTAGATATAATAAAATTAAACCAATAATCATTGAAACCAATCCACCCACTCTCAAACTTCTATCATCCATTTCCGCCATCTTGACTAGCATTTGACGCAGCCCATGAGGATTGAGAAAAGGTAAAATACCTTCAAGGATTAACAATAATGCAGTGGCAACCCATATGTCATGCCACATATTTTCACCTATTATCCTATAAAGATCAGTTGGACGCGAGATTAGAGTGCAAGCAATTGGTTTGGATGGCGTAATGAAAAGTTTTGCGATCACCTGATTGGTGATTCAAATACTTTTTATATAGCCAGGCGAATCAATAGATTGTGCTCTCGACAATTGCTCCTGCATTGTTCTACCTTCGCGCATCCCTGCGCTCGTAAATCGCGGATCAACTGGTTTTTATAGGATTATACACTCATACAAAAAATCGGGCGGTGTTTATTCACTAAACACCGCCCGATCATTTAACTCAGCATTCTAAAAAAGGCTGTTACTTTTCTTCTTTAGTAGATGCGTTGAAATATTTAAAGAACTCCGCATCTGGCTTAACAACCATAATGTCATTCTTACTTGCAAAAGAGCTTCTATATGCATTCAAACTACGATAGAAAGAGTAGAATTCTTTATTTTGCTCATATGCTGCTGCGTAGATTTTAGCTGATGATGCATCTCCCGCACCCTTGATTTGCTCAGCATCACGATAGCCTTCCGCAATAATGATCTCACGTTGACGATCCGCATCTGCTGTAATTCTTTCCGCTTGCTCAGCACCGCGAGAACGAAAGTCTTTAGCAACCCTTCCGCGCTCTGCTTCCATACGTCGGAAAACCGAATTACTAACATCGCGAGGAAGATCAATACGCTTGATTCGTACATCCACAACCTCAATGCCGAACTCATTCACTTGATTGCTGGCGTTCACTCTCAAGTTGTCCATAATCTGTGAACGTTCGCCAGATACAGCTTCCTGAATAGTGCGTTTACCAAACTCATTACGAAATCCATCTTTCACAATCTGTGAAATTCGAGTCGCAGCACGACGCTCGTCACCACCCATGGATTTATAGTATGACGCCACATCAATAATCCGCCACTTAACAAATGAATCGACCACAACGTTTTTCTTCTCGCTGGTCAAATACTCTTCTGGTGGTGCATCCATTGTTAAAATACGCGCATCGAATTTGCGGATATTATTAAAAATAGGAATCTTAAAATGAACACCAGGCTCGAAATCAGTTGAAACAATCTCACCCAGACGAAACATGATTGCTTTCTCGCGCTCATCAACCGTAAACAGTGCAAAAGATCCAATGAATATAGCTATCGCTACGACTATGCCGATTAATTTCATATTAATAGCGCCCATTATCTTGCCCCCCTGTCACGTAAGGTATCTCGTAGTCGGCGTTCGACCTGTTGAGTTGCCGCAGGTATCTCCGCTGGAGGAACAAACTGCTGTATTACCGATGGCGATGATTGCTGATTAGCTTGCCCCATCAAGCGATCAAGTGGCAAGTAAAGCAAATTGTTGCCGCCTTCTACATCAATCATAACTTTTGTCGTATTACTCATAACCGTTTCGATAGTTTCCAGATATAAACGCTCACGTGTCACTTCAGGAGCAGCTTCAAACTCTTTGAGCAGTTGCGTGAAACGACTGGATTCACCTTCGGCTTGTGCGATGACACGTTCTTTATAACCATTCGATGCTTCAAGTTGCCTTGCTGCATTACCACGCGCTTTAGGGATAATATCATTAGAATAGGCTTCAGCATTGTTAATTAATCGCTGTTGATCCTCTCGCGCTCGGATTGCATCTTCAAATGAGTCACGCACCTCTTCAGGTGGCTGAGCACTTTGCAAGTTTACACTGGTTACCAGCAGTCCGGCTTTATAGTCATCAAGAATCGACTGGATTAATATTTCGGTACGTTCCGCAATGTCACTTTGTCCTTCAGTCAGCACAAAATCCATTTTACTTTTACCTATCGCTTCACGGATCGCACTTTCCGTTGCTTGGCGTAGTGTCATGTCAGGATCACGTACAGCGAATAAATAATCTTTTGCATCTTTCACACGATATTGAACCGCGAATTTAATATCTACGATATTCTCATCTTGCGTTAACATCATAGACTCTTGAGGAACGGTGCTCGCATCACGGCCTGTCGTTGAGCGATAACCCACTTCCACGTTTCTGCTTTGATCCACATCAACGATTTCCACGCGATCAAATGGATAAGGAATATGCCAGTGAGGTCCAGGCTGAGTGGTGTCAGTATAAGCACCTAGCCTTAATACCACACCTCGTTCTGCAGGATCGACAATATATATCCCTGAAAAAATCCACATCAGAAAAAGAACACCAGCAAACACACCGATGAGTTTGGAGCTGGGCGCTCCGCCACCGAAAGAACTGCCGCCACCGCCACTAGTGCCGCCGCCTTTTTTGCCACCACCTTTCCCACCGAAAAGCTTAGTGACTTTATCTTGCATCTGCTTCACAACTTCATCCAGGTCTGGTGGGTTTTTATCGTTGCCTTTATCGCCGCGATTACCCCATGGGTCTTTTTTATCTTTCCCATCATCATCTCCACCAGAGCCACCGGGTTCATTCCAGGCCATGTTCACTCCATTTTCTTTAATGCCAGATTTCTCAATTATCTTCATAATTTCATTCCCAAAATATCTCGCTCGCGAAATATTAGTTGTTTAACCCGCACTTGATGCCTCTAAAATATAACTTTGATTGGGTACAATTTCTTCCAATCGATGTTTTTGCATACTAACTTCAATCAAAAAACCGCCGTCTTCAGGATCACTCTCACCAACAACAACGCCAAGCTCATAGAACCTCGCGCGCATTTTTGCATCAGATGGTTTAAGTTTTACCCAACAATGGACAAACTCCTGACCAAAAAACTCTTTTAATGATTCTATAACAAGATCAATTCCATTTCCTGTTTTTGATGAAAGCCAAATGCGTTTTGCCCGGCCATTTTCATCATAGTCCACATGAGGTTCGACATCATCTAACAAATCGATTTTATTGTAAATTTCTATTTGGTGAATATCATCAGCTTCAATTTCTGCTAACACCAAATTCACCTGATCAATGCGGTCTTTTCGATCAGGATGTGACGCATCAATGACATGAAGCAATAAATGCGCTTGTTGAGTTTCTTCTAGAGTTGATCGAAATGCCGCTACCAAATCGTGCGGTAGTTGCCGAATAAACCCGACGGTGTCAGCCAAAACAATTGGGCCAGCATCTGCAATCTCAACTCGACGTAGAGTGGGGTCTAAAGTCGCGAATAACTGATCTTCAGCGTAAACTGTTGCACCAGTCATGGTATTAAACAAAGTAGATTTGCCAGCATTAGTGTATCCAACCAAAGAGACTGTTGGTATTTCCGCACGTTTACGAGAGCGACGACCCTGCTGGCGTTGCTTCTGTACTTTTTCCAAGCGCTTATTAATATGCTTAATTCGATCATTAAGCAGCCGCCTATCAGTTTCCAGCTGAGTTTCACCTGGACCTCTTAAACCGATACCACCTTTTTGACGTTCAAGATGAGTCCACCCCCGAATTAAGCGTGTTGACAAATGTTTAAGCTGAGCAAGCTCAACTTGTAACTTACCTTCAAATGATCGAGCTCTTTGCGCAAAAATGTCGAGAATTAATCCTGTTCGGTCAACAACCTTACACTTTAATTCTCGCTCTAGGTTTCGCTCTTGCGCAGGTGAGAGCGCATGGTCAAAAATAACAACATCAGCTTCGCATTCAATGACTGTTTGTTGTATCTCTTCCGCTTTCCCTTTACCCACAAAATATTTCGGGTCTGGACGATGACGAGACCCTGAGATAAATTCGATAACCTTTACTCCAGCAGATTCAACAAGCTCCTTAAATTCATCCGGTTCTCCGGATTCTTCAGAGCCTATCTGTAACTGTACGAGTAAAGCGTTTTCCCCGCCACGATGACGCTCAAACAAAACTATTTAACCTTAACAACTGTGTCAAACGAAACAACTGTGCTGTCTTGAACGAGAATCATCAAACGGCGTTAACCATTTCCGCTTTCTGGCGTCTCATCTGTTGTCAAACGTATATTACGAGCTGGAACGACGGTTGAAATAGCGTGTTTATATACCATTTGGTTTACAGTATTTTTTAGTAAAACAACAAATTGATCAAAAGAATCCACTTGCCCTTGTAACTTTATACCATTTACTAAGTAAATCGATACGGGTACCTTTTCTTTTCGCAACATGTTAAGGAACGGGTCTTGTAGACTTTGCCCTTTTGACATATTTTTCTTCTCCTTAAGTACTTAATCTATGCCTTGTAAAAATCATGACGCCAATGCAACCAATTCTTGACTAATGAACAACCACGATTAACCCTGAACTTCAAGCAAACCTCAACAAAATAAGCTTGTATTGCAATGCGAGAAATTTCTTGAAAATATTATTCAAAAGAAACGTTGTTGCCCCCGCTTAACAAAAGGCCGTAGCGCGAATAATACACGCTCTATTAAATTTTTAACAAGTTTTATTGAATTTTTTTTATAAAAACAATACTTTTCATTTATTTGTTCATTTTATAACTCATTCCGAGTACAAAATTAGAAATAAAAAAACGAGTATGAAATTTCTCCAGAGACACAAATGTTTACTGACTTATTGACGTCACAATAAGCTTTCTCCTGCCGGAAAGATTAACAATACTCTGCTCTACCGTTGCTACAAACGTAAGTCTACCTTTTTCACTCTTACAACCGCTCTTCAGAAAATCCTTTGTAGATCTGAAGCACCACTCAATCACCCCATAAATCTGTAAAAAAATGCAGCCTAGCCCATTAATTTTGGGACTTTTTCTAAATTTTTCAAGGTAATTTCAATAAAATCTTGTTCATTGGAATATATCCACTGCAACTCATCCTCAGATCTCAGCCAAGTCAATTGCCGCTTGGCTAATTGTCGTGTTGCTACGACTCCTTTGTAGACCATTTCATCGTATGATAATTCACCATCCAAATATTGCCACACTTGTCGATACCCAACTGCTCTCATTGAAGGTTTATCCAAATTGAGATCATTTCTTGAGCGTAATTTTTCAACTTCCTCAACAAGCCCCTCATCTAACATTTCAACAAATCGGCTCTCAATGCGTTGATGTAAAATTGAACGATCTTGCGTATTCAATGCGAATTTAATAAGCTCAAAAGGAAAACTGTGTTTTTGTTCTTTTCTCCACCATTCGCTAATAGGAACGCCAGAAATCTCAAAAACCTCAACAGCACGCTGAAGTCGCTGCGGATCATTTGGGTGAATTTTCTCCGCTGCTTCAGGATCAATTTTTCGCAGTCGCTCATGCAAAGCTTGGGACCCTTTTTCTGATAGAAATTGATCGAGCTTTGCTCGCACTTCTGAATTCGCAGAAGGTAACTCAGATAGCCCCCGAGTCAGCGCTCGATAATAGAGCATCGTACCACCAGCTAACAATGGGACTTTACCTCTTTCGACAATATCTTCCATTGCTGCTATCGCATCGTTTCGAAATTGCGCAACGGAATATGCCTCTGCTGGATCGCATATATCAATTAAATGATGAGGATATTTTTTAAGTGTTTGTTTATCAGGTTTGGATGTGCCGATATCCATCTCTCGATAGACTAGAGCAGAATCAACACTGATAATTTCGACAGGAAAGTATTCAGCTATTTTTAGTGCTAATGCAGTTTTCCCTGATGCCGTGGGCCCCATGAGAAAAAGTGCGAGTGGTAATTCAGACATGGCAGAACTATAACATATGCAGTTGTTTAGCCCGGATATTTCATGAATTTGCGAGTTTATCGCGCAGCAATTTGATTTTACAAATGATTTTCTGATTGATACCTACACGGATGTAGGTAATTAGAGCAACGCAGGAGCAGTTGCCGAGCGCCCGGACTGGTGTGTCCGGTCGATTGAAGAAAATTATTTGTAGAATCAAAGGGCAAGCGAGAAAACGTAAGATTCATGAATTATCCGGGTTAGATAAAAAAACCACATTACGATAAGGCAATGTGGTTTTTTTAGATTTCACAAGTGTTAACACTCACTCAAAATTGGTATTAATAGTATACCCCTATTTAACCATTTCTAAGTAAAGTGCACTGTCTATGCTTCCATCAATCCTCGCCTAATCGCCAAACGGGTTAATGACACATCGCTATCAACACCCAACTTTGAAAAGAGTCGGTAGCGATACGTATTAATCGTTTTAGGGCTCAGACACAATTGATCTGAAATAGACATGACTTTACTTCCAGATGTGATCATCATCATAACCTGCATTTCTCTCGCGGATAGCGTTGAGAAAGGATTTGAATCACCACTCATCCGGCCTAATGCCATTTGTTGAGCACAATCAATTCCAAGATAACGACGATCAGCAGCAACCTCTTTTATTGCGTTTGTCACTTCTGACACAGATGCTTGACGAGTAATAAATCCTTTAGCCCCCGCTTGCAAGAATTGACTTGGCAATGGATCTGCTGTTTGCGTACTTAAAATTAATATTTTGAGGCTACTATTAACCGCAATCAATTCCTTGATTAGGTCAAAGCTCTCTACACTAGGTGATGAAACCTCAAATACGATGACATCAACCGGATGCTCTTTTACAACACTTGCTACATCAGCCAGCTCTTCGGCAACACCCACAACATGAAACTCAGGTACATTGTCGATAATTTGAGACAAGCTGGCACAAATTAAACGATAACTGCTAATAATGAGTACATCAATCACAGTTGCCTCCCTTAAATATGAGTACGTTTTTGTTCTTGTGCTGTTTTACTATATTGACATCTTATTATTTTTATTGTTTATGCATGGTAAATGTATCAAGAAAAATATCAACTAATTTACTCGGAAATTATCATAAACTAGCACTAATTGATTTTATTACAACAATAAGAAATGCTTTTGACTGACATATAACGAGGATAATTCGTACATTTCCCCACTATTTGCACATTTATTACCCACATTGAGCAAGACCTATATAAATATTGGACGCTCACTCGCTCACTTATGTTTATCAAAATTGGGGATTTGAATTGCCTAGGACAGTTCTGAATCATTCAGCCTCATAACAAATTTAGATACAGGAAAAAGAGGAAAGTTTGCAATGTTTTGGCAGCGATTTAAATGTAATGGTGTACCCGAATATCTCGCAAGACATTATTGGTGGGCTTATCTCTGGCGAATAGGCGTTGTCTTTTTTGATCATCAAACGATCGTTAATATCATTCTTTTCGGGCAATATGAAAAACTAGCGAATCACACATTAGAGCGGTTTGATGCAAAATCTGATGGCAATACTTTACAACTCACTTGTGTATATGGAAACCTTTCAACAAAATTGGCGAAACGCTTGCCTATTGAAGCTTTCCATTTAGCAGATGTGGCGACAATTCAATTAAATACAACAAGAAAAAAACTTCATAAAGTTTGGGGCGATAATCATGCCCCTCTAAATCTGGTGCGCTTGAACGCTGAAAGTCTAGCCTATCAAAAAAATTGCTTTTCTTGCATAGTCATCTTTTTTCTCTTTCATGAATTACCCACTGAGGCAAGGCAACACGCCATTGAAGAAATAGTTCGTGTTTTAAAGCCAGGAGGGAAGTTGATCATCACTGAATACAGCAACACCAACCCAATGCACATTTTACATCGATTTCCACCATTCCGCTTTGTTCTATCATCTCTCGAACCCTATCTTCCTGGTTTTTTGGAAGAGAATCTTCTCGAAAAAATTAGTGCGGAAGCAACACGCCAAAACAAATCAATTAAGCAAACCAATCAAACAAATATTTTTAACGGATTCTATCGCGTTGTCGAAATTAATATTGCTGAAGGTGTTTAGCAATTTACTGTGCAACGCTTCAAATCCACTACATTTCTGATGCACATTATCCATTTCACATTGGTATAGAATTTTGAATACTCACGTGTAACACTTGTATTCGTTATTATTCCTACGTATTGCCCTTCGCTGTAGCGCGCAATAATGGCGTGTGCTACTCTTTACCTACGAGACTGTCCCGGAATAGAGAGTCTACTAACTGAGCTGACATGATAAATAGCCATCGTCGCTACTATATCCACTCTGTACAAATGCGATGTACCACCAGGAAGGAGGTCTGAATATGACGTCAAGATATATAACCAATTTGTTTGTATTAGCGGTGTTGATTTGCTGGCCAATGCATAGTTTTGCTCATGTTCATCTAGAAAAATCTATTCCGGATAAAGGTTCAACGCTTACAAGTTCTCCAGCAAAAGTCGAGCTATGGTTTTCAAGCAAAGTTGCAGGGGAATGGAGCAAGATTCAAGTCACAGACGCCAGTGGAAAGCGGGTTGATAATAAAAAGGTAAGCACTGGTAATGATCCAAAGCACCTTAGCGTTGATTTAGAAGCATTGTCAGCGGGTGAGTATAAAGTTCACTGGAACGTTATATCCGGTGACGGCCATCGTATCAAAGGCTTGTTTTCTTTTACCATCAAATAGATTGCTCCTGTGGTCTTTGATTCCATTTCTACAATTGGTGCAGTACTTGATTACACGTCGTTAGCGTTTATTCTTGCGTTAGTATTAGCTGGTATGTGGCTAGCACCAGCTGAAACAACATCGAATATAATACAACGTCGCTATCTATTATTAGCTGCCCTTATAATTTCTGCGCTCAGTGCAATCATCGATTTGATTTTCCGTAGCGCAGCGCTTGCCGATGTTTCCCCTCTAGATGCAATGGCATTTATTCCCAAAGTACTTGATCAAAGCGATTATGGTTTTTTCTGGTTATTGCGTGCGTTCAGTTGGTTAGCTATGGCCTCTATGCTGCCATGGATATGGTTTGGCGGAAGGGGGATTTTACCCTGCATTGTTCTACTGGCTGGTACACTTACGACCGCGTTATTGATCAGTACCACAAGTCATGCCGGTGATAATGGAATCTTGACCATAGACAATCTGATCAACTGGTTACACCTGATTGGTATATCAGCATGGGGTGGCGCTGTCTTGCTCTATGCTTTTATTATTTTACCGGGCTACACTCACCAAACTAGTTCACAAAAAATCGCCGCCACCGTGTCTCGACTTTCCAGTTTAGCCACTGGAGCGCTTGGTTTAGTGATATTAACAGGTATCTATAATAGCTGGCGTCAACTTGGCGAAATATCCAATCTTTGGAACAGTGATTATGGACAGATGTTATTAATCAAACTGGCTCTGGTTTCAATTATGATGTCCATAGGCGCACTGAATCGCTTCCATTTCGTTCCCCAAATTGAATCATGGAGTACAGATAAAAACAAGCATGGAAAAGAACCGGTTCAGAAATTTCACCGACTGTTACGTGTCGATAGTATTGTCTTTATCGCAATACTTATCGCAGCTGTAATTTTAGGTATGCAATCTCCACCAAGTCACAATGCCATGTAGCACCCTAATAATCACTTCTTGAGATGTATAGCAGAACTGGCTAAACATCGTGCAATACCATTACCTGAAGGATACAACTGGGATGATATTTCTTATGTCATTGGTGGAGCATACAAAAAGGCGCGCTTTGTCGGCAAAAATGGTTATATTCTTACAGCAGCGAAGGATGGCAAACCATTAAAAACTCAATACAACCTCGAAACAGGCACATGGTCTTATTATCATAAGGGCGAAAAAAAACCGTACACTTGCGGCGCGTGCCACACGACGGGATTTAATAAAACAACTAATGGTAAAAAACAAGAATTTGCCAACTCATTTGTTACTCTTGATTTCGCATGTCTAGCATGTCATGAAAACAAAGATATGTTGTGGGCAGAAAAACATGCGAAGGGTATTCATTCTCACGGTAAATAAATTCATGGAGTAATGTTTATTACCTCTGATTTAATGCCGCGTTAGAGGGTCGGATGCATGAAAGATAATTCATTACTACTGAGGTAATACACAGTTTTCGATAGCTTACTATATGAAAAATATTCTTATCTTTCTTAATACACCACGTTAGGCCCTAATTGACACTGTGATCAATAAATAATACTTCCAGGCCAGGATTAGTTGTTTTTACTCCAGGCTGATAAAGATAGCAGGTTATTCTTGCGTAATTATCTAAATCCCCATCAATCATACATGTTTCTTCATACTTAATATTATTTTCTGTGAACCGCATACGTAGTACATCGATTTTGTCTACTGTCGCTTTTTCGATAGCCGCTGTTCCACTTATTTTATTTCCCTCAATAAATCGCTGAACCTCTATCCCTTTCTCGGTAGCGATTAAATCTATCTTCCCAAAATAGGTTTTTTCAGAGTTAAGATACTTACCCAATAAATGATATTTTCCTGCTATAAACCCTGCAAGAAATTCTTCTTGAGTTTGTTCTGACATAGCCACTGGTGAAGCTAGCAATAAAATTAATAGTGCAATTGCTGAGTGATTTATCTTCATTTATATTTGCCTGCTGAGTTGTTTTTTCATAAATATGGCAGAGGAAGGGCATATGCCTGAAAATTGAGCTGTATTTTGTATAGCCAGGGGGGCCTCATCACGCTTAGCAATCACATAACCGAGCGTAGAAAAATACCCATCAGCCGTAGAAGTCAGTAAATAGAGACTCTCAATACCATAGGTTCTAGCATACTTTTCTACGTAATCAACTAATACCTTAGCTACTCTATTATTACGAAAATCCGGTAATACCGCCAAGGATCTCAAAAGGGAAGATAATCCAAGAAGCTCCAAACCAATCACTGCAATAAGTTTTGAATCGTCGTGAACACCAAAAAAAATCAAAGATTCTGATGGCGCGACATCGGTGTTAGGTAGTTCGCAAGCAGACAGTACATCTTTAACCTGGGAGATATCAGTTATTCGTTCTACCACCACCGCTCGGTACTCCGATTACTATGGCCACTATCGCAGCGATCTTGTTAGCGTATTGCTCACAACCTTCGCGTAAATTTTGTTCCACATTGTTCCCTATTGACTCTTACACACCATATGGCTCATTCTCAAGAACTAAGAGATTGGCTTGGATAAGACATTTCCAAGACAACACACTCAACATCTGTTTTAAACGGGCCATGCAATTCACCAGGAGGACGACTTGCATACTCACCTTCTTCTAGCCATTTATTAAATGACTCATCATAAAGACGCCCCTTAATAATCATGATTTCTTCGGGATAGTCATGGCTTTTCGCACCGAATGCTTCCGTATCAGCCCCCGGTTTAAATCGGGTTAATCGAGTATAATCGCCCGACTTTTCATCAATAGCTAAAGTAAGTTGCTCCAACAACCCATCGGAATTTTCAATAGCCTCCCATTTCGCATCATTACTTATTGCCAAGGGATTCCAATAAGTGCAAGTGTCTTTTGACATAGCTAAATCTCCCCTATTACTCAATTCTGAACACTTTCTAATTCATCAATTAATTCCTGATGAGCTCTAAGACAAAATTCATCTTTTCGTTTAGGATACTCTCGTACCCAGCTTATTAATATTTCCAAGTTTTTATTCTACGCTTCTGGTGACGCATATTTATGGTGTCCCCATGGCCAACTATTAGTGCTGGCAACACATACCTCTACCCCAGGATTTAAGGATATTAACTCGTTGCATTCTTTCACGGCAAATTTTAATAACGATTGATAACACCACTCAAGCACCCAATAATGGTAGATGTTTTACACTGTGATATCTGAGTGATAACGAAATACAATGCTTCAATTCCTTAACTGCTAAGTCGTCGCTTAGTTTAAATATGATTGCCCTATTACCATCAAATTGAAATTGATCCCGATACAACTCTTTGAAGGTATCAACCAACTTGGTTTTACAGTGGAAATATATGGCATATTGATCTGGATTTGATCGATCCCAATCCACTCTAACCGTGCTCCCACGCTTTGTGACATAGCTTGGCTCTCCCCATTTTAAAGTTTCTTCCAATTTGTCTGCACTATCTATTTCCAATGCAGTATCCAGTACCAATTGCCTAAGTTGTAATAATTTTTTTCGAACAGGCACTGGGTAGTTATCAATTATCTCCAGAACCTCTGGATTCTCAACTACCTTCATATTATCCATTCCTCAATCCAAACATAACACCAACGATCAATTAACACACTATACGTCAAATAGAGTAGCAGCTGGGTATTGAATAATTCCCTCCTTCCCATAACCTTTATCTATTGAGACGCCATTTTCATGTGAACAAGAGCAACCCGATTACCTTGAGGATCTATCCGCTGTTCTATTTTATACGGAGAAAATCCAAAATCTACATACAGTAATAATGCCCGAGTGTTTTCACTAAACACTGAAATTCGTACTTCAGGGAGATTATGTTTTTCAAAAGCCACTTTTAGCATATGTGAAACGATTTTTTTCCCCAGTCCTTTTCCACGATGATTTTTATCAATAACCACATTACCAATAAAAGCAGACTTATTTCTTTCATAATCATAGAGATTAGCAAAGCCAATTATACTATTTTCCTCAACCGCGACTGTTAATTCCTTTCTCATTTGAGATAACTCTTTAACCTGGTCGACAGTAAATGGGAATCGCCCGCTTGGATAAACAAGAAACATTTCCTCTTCACTTTTAATGAGTTTGCAAATTCGCTCATAATCTTTATCAGTCACTTCTCGAAATTCGAGCATAACTTCAATTCTCCTAGCATATAGCAACAATCAGAAATCACTCACCTCATGGCTCATTAGTGCATTCGCAGATATTGATATCTTCAATTAACGTTTTTTACCAGTTTTTGATATTTTTTAAATGATCATGGTTCAGTCAAGGGATTGTTTAGGATTATAATTCGATTCGGTTTAAGCAATTGAAAATACTGCACTCCATACCTACTCCGCTAAGATACAACTTTGTGCGGTTAACGACATCATTTATTAATTGTGCGCGAATATGTGGCATAAACACTGTGTCAGTATAAGCAATTATTTATAGTGAGAACCAAAAATCTCTCGGTATAACTGCATGTTATGTAAAAAACTAAGCGTAAAATATTAGTGGCACGTGCTCTGCAAAGATATATGGGTAGAAAAATAATCATTGCAGGGCGTGCTCATGAACTACTCTAAAACTTTTTCCATATTTACTGGCACAATAATTTTGTTTTTTCTAATCTATGCTTTCTTAATGATTGAATCCGTATTTGCCAAGGATAAGATCTTAAAAACTACCAGTCACAATCTATTATCAGTAATTCCTGCCCCTGAGAAAAACTTTCAAAATGCTGGTTATAGAACAGGGATAAATAGTAAATCAATACCCAAATTAAATCGATCACTTTTCAAGCTGGATCAACAGGAGTTTAGACGATCGAAAGCTATTATGATGACTGAAAGAGAGAATAGCGATACTTTTCGTGGCGCTCGGCCAAAAAATATTCTCCTTAATATTTCTGAAAGTAAATTAAATGCAAATAAGCAGATTTATCAAACAGAACATTTGATTGCTGGCCTAAAATCTATGGAAAACTTATCCAGAAAATTTAACTGTAATAATATTAATTCCACTAACACTAAAATTATTGCATGTGCGAACAATTTAAAGACCAAGATCATTATCACCTAAAATCTCAACTAGCTTATGCTTTAGAAAAAGTTCATTTATTTTTTATGCGACAAATGAATCATTGAAGTAATTATGTTGAAGAACACAACCTTGGACTTTACCAACATCCAGGTAAGCGAGAGAAGTAAGTAATTTAAATATTAATGCTCAACAATGCAAGGAGTCAAAAAATGTACCATTCATTTCCTGATACGTTTTACAACCGGGTATTGGAAGTACTACTTTCCAATATAGATAGTATTGAAAAAAGTGAGAATCCTGAGTCGATTTTAACAAATACGTTAGAATTACTTGCTCATTTTCTGCAACTTCAAAAAGGAAGGATTTTATTATGGGATACCAACACATCTCAGCTAGTTGTAAAATATTCCTACGGCTTAACTGATGTAGATATTAGCAAGGCAAAATATGAAATTTGTGAAGGAATTACTGGTAATATTTTAGATACAGGACAACCGGTCCTGATTAATAATATATCTGAAGATGCCAATTTTCTTGGTAAAATCACACACGCTGAACTGAACAGCAGCCCTATCTCCTATATAGCCGTTCCTATATGTTATCAAAATAGCATCTTGGGGGTATTGGCTGTAGAGTGTAAACATCAGGAAGATGGCGATATGGAAGAAAACTCACAAGCATTGAAGCTGGTCGCGGAAATGTTTGCAAATATAATTCATACCTATTCCTTAGGTGATTTTTCATGGGAATAACGGCTAATCAATGATAAAAAACAAACTAACCGATAACTTTTATTTTTAAACGTGTAAAGCAATTCAGCGTTGCTTTACACGTTAACTTCTGCACCAACCTTACCTCTGTATCTTTGAAACCTTCCGCTTTTTTATCTGTGAAAAAATAATATCTATTTAGCTAATATTCTTAACCGTTTCTGTTTTTTTGAATTTTCACCTCTGCCAACTAAATTTCACAGCTGCAATCTTTTCAACAGTATCTATGAAACTATTTGTATCCAAATCTGTACAGCATGTTGTTTATTGCACGCTAATGATGCATTTTTATTTCGAAACACAAAGCTATATAATATATTACCCCTTAAGTTACTGATAGTAGACGAGAACTAAAAAAGGCATAACATTTGCCCTAATAAGATTATTGTTATCAAACATAGTGCAAGGAAATTAATGTTGAAAATAATTATTGCGCCGAACGCTTTGAAAGGAAGTTTGTCAGCAATCGATGCAGCAAATGCAATTGAATCAGGTATCACCCGCGCTTTGCCCAATGTAGATACTTGTAAACTTCCAATTGCCGATGGTGGAGATGGTTTATCTGCTGTGTTGGCAAATAGCTTAAATGCTTCCCGTATAAAATGCACAGCAAATAATCCCATTGGCAAACCTATTGAAGTCGAATATCTGTATTGTAAAGAACGACAATTGGCAATCATCGAAATGGCTTCAGCTGCAGGTTTGGCATTGCTAAGTCCTACTGAGTACGACCCATTACATGCTAATACGTATGGTGTAGGCCAAATGATTTTGTCGGCACTTGATCAAGGCGCAAAACATATTGTGCTTGGGATAGGTGGTAGCGCGAGCAATGACGGTGGAACAGGATTGGCTAATGCGTTAGGGTTTCAATTTCTCGATAAAGACGATCAACAATTAGCACCTGGGGGAATGAATCTTTCCAATACAGTGAGGATTGATCCAAAAAACATCGACCCACGTCTTTATGATATGAAATTTCAAATTGCCTGTGATGTTGATAATCCTCTTCTCGGTTCACGCGGTGCAGCAAAAGTTTACGGGCCACAAAAAGGTGCGACTGAAGATCAGATAGAAATTCTGGAAAATGGATTCAATAAATTTGCTGACGTGCTCAACAAACACTGCGGAAAAGATATTCATGATTGCGAAGGTGCCGGTGCTGCTGGTGGTCTTGGTGCAGCTATGATGGCTTTGTTTGACGCGCAACTATCCTCCGGCGCAGATCTGGTTCTGGATATTATCGAATTTGAAAAGCACGCTGCAGGAGCAGATCTTGTGATTACCTCTGAGGGAAAACTTGATGAGCAGACCCAATACGGAAAAGCGCCTTTTGTGTTAGCAAAGCGAGCCACAAAATTAGAGATACCCTGTGCTGTCATTGCAGGACAGGTTGAAGGGGAACAGGAAAACTATCTTGCCATGGGGTTTTCCGCGGTGTTTTCTCTCTGTTCATCGTTAATTGATAGCCAGAAGGCAATTGAAAACGCAGCATCATTATTGGCGGACACAACTGAAAATATAATTTTAGCTTTTAATATGAGAAACAGTTTCCTCACGAAGATAAAACAGATAGAAGAAAGGTCGACCATGATTAATAAATGTTTATTCCCCGCAGCAGGCTACGGTACACGTTTTTTACCGGCAACAAAATCCATGCCCAAAGAAATTTTACCCATCCTGGATAAGCCCCTCATACAATATGGTGTCGAAGAAGCTATGGACGCCGGAATGAAGGAAATTGCCATTGTCACAGGTCGTGGTAAGCGAGCGCTGGCAGATCATTTCGATACAAACTACGAATTGGAACATCAAATCGCTGGCACAGCTAAAGAGGATCTACTCTCCAATATTCGTAAAGTCATCGATGAATGTCGATTTTCGTATACGCGACAAACAGAAATGCGTGGATTAGGTGATGCAATCCTGTGTGGTGAAACATTAATTGGTAAAGAGGCATTCGGAGTAATACTCGCGGACGATTTATGTATCGGCAGCAGCGACTCAGTTATGGCGCAAATGGCAGCCATCTATCGAAAATATCAGTGCAGCATTATTGCAATCAGTGAAGTAGAAGAGTCAGAAGTACATAAATATGGAATCGTTGATGGAAAACAAATTGATGATAATGTATTTATGGTTTCTTCTCTTATTGAAAAACCAGATCCATCAGAAGCCCCAAGCAATCTCGCAGTAATTGGTCGATATATTTTGACACCCGAAATATTCTCAATATTAAAAAGAACGCCACTTGGAAAAAATAATGAATTGCAACTGACAGACGCACTGCAAATTCAGGCACAAGAAAATATGGTACTCGCATACAAATTTGATGGTAAACGATTTGATTGTGGCGGAATCGATGGTTTTGTGGAAGCAACCAATTATTTTTATCAGAAACGAATAGCGAAATAATGGATTATAACGGTAGTCCTTCTCACATGAATGTTTTAAGGGAAAATATAAAGGACTTGATTGTTTTTACCGATCTTGATGGCACTTTGCTAGATCACGATACGTACTCATTTGACGAAGCCATGCCTGCATTAAATCGCCTACGGAAACTTGGCATACCAGTTATACCAACAACAAGCAAAACTTTTGCAGAACTAGAAGTTCTTTTACAAGAACTCGACATGATGTCTCCAGTTATTGTAGAAAACGGAGGTGTTATTGCAATACCAATTAGTAACGATTCACCTACTTCTCCGCAACAACATCGAATAGGAGACTTTAACCTATCTCACACGACGGTGGACTATACATCAATTATTGAAGTCTTGAAAAATATCCGTGCAAAATATCATTTAAAGTTTCGAGGCTTTAATGATATGGATGTTGCAGAAATTTCAGAAATCACAGGTTTGAACTTTGAAAAAGCCGAGAATGCAAAAAAACGATTGTGTTCCGAGCCGTTAATCTGGGTGGATAGTGATAAAAATCTCAATAAATTCGAAAATGAACTTAAAAGATATCATCTAAGCATGACACAAGGTGGTAGATTTTGGCATGTAATGGGTGAAGCCAGTAAAAGCAAAGCAATGAAAGAAGTCGTCGAAATATATCAGCGCAAGCTTGGAGAAAATTTGACAGTCATTGCACTTGGAGATAACGCAAATGATATTTCCATGTTGAAATCCGCTGATATAGGTGTAGTTATCAGACGAAAAGATCAAAGCTGTTTATCTTTCGAAAGTGGAAATAAGATTTACACCTCAAGTTTAAGTGGGCCCGCAGGATGGAATGCGTTTTTTATGCACTTTTTAGACAACTATCCTACTAGCTGATTTAGGAGATATACATGGCAGACTTTTTTCAAAATGGAGAGATTACAACACTACACAAATTGGGTAATCACTCCATTGAATCCATGGAACAGGAATTAACAAGTTTTTCAGAAGATTATCCAATGGCATTAATTCTACCCAGTCTTTACTCAGAATTGGAAGGAAAGGCTATGCCAAAGATTGTAAACGATCTTAAGCAGGCTACTTATATAAGGGATATCATTGTCGGGCTTGATTGCGCAAGCAAGAAACAATTTGAACACGCCAAACAATTCTTTTCTGAGTTACCACAACAGGTTCATATATTATGGAATGATGGTGATCGTCTACGGGCACTCGATCAAAAACTACAAACAGAAGATCTCGCACCTTTACATGCAGGAAAAGGTAGAAATGCCTGGTATTGTTTTGGATATGCATTAGCATTAGAGCATTGTCATGCTGTTGCACTTCATGATTGTGACATATTAACCTATGATCGCAGTATACCTGCACGCCTGTTTTATCCCATAACAAATCCCACTTTTAATTTTGAATTTTGTAAAGGCTATTATCCAAGAATTAATGGCGATAAGTTTGGTGGTAGGGTTACTCGACTTTTTGTGACGCCCATATTGCGCGCATTAAAAAAAGTGCTTGGGGCTCATAATTATCTCGAATACATGGACAGCTTCCGTTATCCATTGTCTGGCGAATTTTCCATGAGTAAAAATGTCATCAAAGATATGCGAATACCTAGTGATTGGGGATTAGAGATCGGGGTACTTTCTGAAGCTTACCGAAACTTGTCACAGCATAGAATTTGCCAGGTTGATATTGCAGACCAATACGATCACAAGCACCAAGACTTGAATGCAGAAGAAGCTATTGGTGGTTTAGAAAAAATGAGCATTGAAATCTCAAAATCGCTTTTTAGAAAGCTCGCTACTGAAGGCTGCTCTCTTTCTGAAGCTGATTTTCGCGCCATAAAAGCGTGCTATTTTAGAATAGCTTTGGATTGTACTGAACAATATTATTATGATGCAAAGATTAACGGACTAAAATATGATCGACATCAAGAAGAAAGTAGTATTGAAATGTTCTCCCAATGTATATTAAAAGCGGGTGAATCTTATTTGACAACGCCCATGGAAGCACCTTTTATTCCAAACTGGAACCGAGTATTAAGTGTTGCGCCTAGTTTTGGTGAGCAAATGTTGGAAGCTGTTTCTCTAGATAATCAATAATATTGATGGTTGTAAACGTAATCACACGCAAGCGATATAGGAGGTTAGGGATGTGCACGTAACAGATTCTATATTACGCATCTCATCCCCTACTGCTTGCTAAACCAATAGGCTGCGTAAGGTGGCAATGTCAGACCTTCAGATGTTAAATCAGTTTCGCATTCACCAAGCACATCAACCCAACCCACCAAATTAACTGAAAGCTCTTGCCAGGAAACATATTGCCTGACTTGAGTGAAGTTATATAGCGCAACAATAGTTTGTTTATTATCAATAGCCGTACGTTTCAATCCAAAAACTTCATTTTTCAGATCGAGTATTGATTGTGAAGCGTCGGGGTGAAATGCGAGCTGTTTCCGTCTAATGTTCAGGTAATGTTTATAGGAACGAAATACTCGCCCAGATTCACTCTCGTGATTTGCCAATAGACTTTCAAGTTCACTTCGATCCCACTTGCGTCGGTTAATCGAGCGTGTCTGACCTGTTCGCTCAACACCAATATTGTCATTGGGAGTGGCAAATAAACTATGAATATAAACCGCAGGAATTCCTTTAAACGATAAAGTAAATAATTGGGAAAGCAGGAATGCTGGGATATGCCATTGATACATATCCACATGCGGATCACGAAATGCATCAAAGTATGAAATATTTAATTCATACGGGCTTTCAGATCCATCACGGTTTCTTTTTGTCGATATATATCCACCTCGATCACGCAAGGCATCAAGCATTGCTTGCTTTTTTTGTTCAGGCACCAATCCTTCCAGCGGCCGTAAACCGACTCCATCGTGAGATGCAGTGAAATTCAAAAAAGTACAATCAGGTGAAAGAAACATGGAATCCAGTTCTTTAGCCCAGGCTCGCAAGTATTCCGTATTATGCGAAAAAATAGCATGCAATAAAAGAGGAGGCAAACTAAACTGATAGATAACATGTGCCTCATCACCGTCACCAAAATAGGTAATATTCTCATCATGAGGCACATTGGTTTCAGTCATGATCAGCGCGCCAGGTTCGACTAACGAAAGTACATCTCGAAATAACTTTACCACTTCGTGAGTTTGTGGCAAATGAATACAGCTGGTTCCTAGTTCTTTCCACAAATAGGCAACTGCATCCAATCGGACCATTCGCGCACCTTTTCGAAAATAATCCAATAAAATATCAAGAAACTCGAGTAATACATCCGGAGATTGGTAATTCATATCAATCTGGTCGTTGCTGAAAGTTGCCCAGACATGACGCATTCCGCTGTGGGTACGCACTCCAGTGAGTACAGGAGTACTTCTCGGACGCACGACCATCGACAAGTTTTCATCAGGATTCATTTCAATAAAGAAATCCTTGGTTTTCTCACTTCCTGTTAGGTAATCTGTAAACCACAAGTTTTCTCGCGAGCAGTGATTAAGCACAAGATCTACGACCAAATCATAATTTTCTTCAAGCGCAGAGATATCTTCCCATGTCCCCAACTCTGGATTGACCGTACGAAAATCGGTAATGGAGAATCCATCGTCCGAACTGTAGGGAAAAAAGGGGAGAAGGTGGAGCATACTGAATTCTGCTGGCAAATTACGATTTAAAAAACTTCGCATGGTTTGCAATGGAGGCTGACTGGGTGATTGAATCGTATCACCGTATGTTATTAATACGATGTCTTCATGTGTCCAATATGGACCAGTAACAGACCGACTACGCATATCCTGATGATCAACAATGAGCTGAAAAATACGCTGACTTACGTTGCTACCGATTTTTTCGCCATAAAGTTGTTTTGATCGTTTGATAATATTTTCTTTATAAATCGACTCATTATTAATTTTTAATTGATTCATTACAATCATCACTTGCACTACGTTGGTGAGATAAATATTCTTTCGCACTCGAGGTGAACATATTTTTATGGTTCATGGCAAATTTCAAAGCTTGCATGATCTCTTATCACTACAGCATGTTGCGTACCATAAATATAAGAACTTAAACACTAACTCGAATTATTTGTTGTCGTGGAGGTACTCCTCTATCCTTTTATATTCGCTCTGCGAGTATGTTATCTATCTCGAAGATCTTAAATCAACACCAGCTAATTTAATTTCGAAATTTCTCCACGACGTCTGAGGGCATATTCAAACTTAGAAAATAATTATCGAACCAACTATCGAAACATGCCGAATTCAAAGTTTCCCGATAATACAGTCAATCAGTTTATTAATGAGTTGGAAATAAAAGGTTGACGCTACAACCAAGTCTTTAGTGAAATGATCACAGATCTGAGTTTGAATTTTTATTAAACATTTATCATAACTACTCAGCGTCTTTTTAATTAAAAACGTAGAATTGAGTGAAAGTAGAGTGAAACTAGCTTTACATCCTTTGCTACAAATTGATGAACGTAGTGATGAACTTTGTTGATAATAAATTTATCATATTTTTTCTTGGGGTTTTCAGTGGTTTCAATCTTCATAGCTTATCCACATGAGCTAATTTTAGTATACTTGAGCATTGATAACTCTATGCTCATGGCTTGAACCAGACAGCGTCAATTGCCCAATAAACTCACCCTCCAATTGAGTGCTGAGCTGTCTATAAATTATTGTAACCCCCTCTTTTCTTCGAATACAGGAAACGGGAGTCGCACGACCCAAGCTTGTTAAGAGTGGAAATTCCTTGCATTGACTTTGAAAGCGCTCTTTCCCAATTTTATTTTTTAACTCAATACTAAAATGACCGCTGAACAACTCAAAATCCACTTTATTTGATCCTTCACTCATTTTGTCCCATATTGGCTGGGCGATTTCAAAAATTTTCTCATCGGAAAGAATCGATAGTTTCATTATGTCTCCTATTGTGGAGTTTACATGGTTTTGTTAATTAATGGATACTCATCGAGTATCAGCCCAACATACTGAGGATCGCCATTCGAAACAAAAACAATCCATTTATAAAAAACCTTCTCAACTATATTGCAAATGGCATGTAATATCTTTATATCGATTTAGATGCTCTTGTTAATTGAGGTTGATATCCCCGGGATAACCAAAATTGTTCCGCACATATATTTACATTGTCCCAAACTACTTCCAAGGCTGCTACATCGGTACTTTTCAACCAATCTTCGACATGACTAACTAGTGCCCATCCATAAACGGCCTTTTTATCCAAACTCTGCGTTGCGCCGTTTTCTCAAATGCTCACATATTAGTATATGCTGCGCTTTTCCAAATCGGTGCGCCTTGATTTTGAATAAAAATCCTCGTTTATGGATGGGCACTAACTAAAGCTGAACCAATACCTTGTCTTCTATAATTTTCACTACCCAACACGAGCCAAGTAATCCAATATTTCCTTTGAACCAAGGCATGTTTTCAATGTGGCCAGAAGAAAATCCTATTATTTTTTGGTCTTTTTCTGCTAAGAATATTCTTGCGATTTTAGAGTCCACTAATTCCGTGATAAATTTTTTAATTACCTTATCATACTCCTCGTCCTTCTCAAGATACCTCGATAGATTAACGACATGATCATCCAATAATGACCACATTGAAGTAATACTCTCTACATCATCGATTGTTGCTAAACGAATCATATAACCTAACCTAGATTCAAAATGTAAGTGCAATTCTTTTCCAAGATTGGATAAGAAAGGCCAACTGTCGTATCCTTTAAGTTATCAGACAAAAAAGGAGCCACAAA
>CALZJE010000026.1 GCA_945787715.1 uncultured Ectothiorhodospiraceae bacterium
TGCAAAATTTTGATTTACTTTTCTTGCACCAAGAGATTGTTTTGTTGGCTTTGCATAATGATAAAGGCACTTTAGCATCTGGTTTTTCCGAATATTCTGTGGCTGGAGCAGTATTAGCTGAACTGCTACTTGAAAATAATATTTCTATTGATGAAAAACAGAAGCAACTGGTTAGTGTTGTCAACTCTAATTATGTTGGCGACCCCATTATCAAAGAGTGTTTGAATAAAATAAATAGCAGTAAGAGGCGAGCATCGCTAGATACATGGATTTCTCGGTTAGCGGATACTAAAAATCTCATGAATAGTGTCTTACAACAGCTTTGCGAAAGAAAAATTGTTCATATTGAGGAAGATAAGATTTTCTTTATTTTCAAACAAAAAATTTATCCAGAAATTAATCCTCTTCCAGAGGAAAAGATGGTTGAACGCTTGCGTACAGCGATATTCACCGATAAGGAGGTAACTGATCCACGTACAGTTATTCTTGTATCGCTAGCTGATAGTGCTGATTTATTGGAAGATGTATTTGGTCGCAAAGAGTTAAAACCTAGAAAGCAGAGGATAAAGGAAATCATTAGTGGTGAGGCGACAGGAGAAAAATTGACGGAGATAATCCAAGCTATCCATATTTGCCAACAAATGATGTTTGCTTCTGCAGCTATGGTGTGTATCACAAACACTTAGCTTTTTACTTATACACGCACGTTTATATTAAGTCTTGCAAATGATTTTAATTATATTTTTGGGTTATTGTGAACCCCTAATATCTCACATCCACACAAAATCATTATGACGTTATTTTTCAAGTCTTTTTAAGACATCCGTATAGGTTACATCTAACATCTTTGCCAAATCTTCAATCTGATTACTGAGTGATTTTAGCGGAAGACTTTTTTCCGGTTCAGTTTTTATTCCATCACTTTTCACTCGACCAACAAATTCTTCAAACGAATAAAGCGAATGATTATTTGGACGGTTAATGGCGCGTTTTGCTTTTGCAAGATGAAGTTGCATGGTTAGTTCAGTCATACGATCAAGTGGGTTGTTTGACTCTTTGTTATATGAGTTTTTATTTTCATTCATAAAAGGAAGTGGTGCTTTTATACGTGCGGCGAGGACCTTTTCCATTCCCATCTCTTTGGCAGTTGCAATCTCTTTATTGATAGCTGCCATATCATAGCCGCCAGAAAAGGGATCGTTAGAGAGTCCTGGGATGGAACTACCCCACATTGATTGTGCCTGATTACCCGAGAGGATATCGAACAGGGTAGAGTTGAATGTGGTTTTGTAGGTATCGAGTGCTTCTGTAATTTTGTCTTTATTTTCGTTTTTTATTTGCGACGTACCAGAGTCCCAGTATTTTATGGTTTGAATTGTCATGCTATGCCTCCTGTTTATAGAAGTGCTTTTCACAAGGCATGCCTAAATCGCTAATCATCAGTAACTGGTTAATATTCAACCATAAATAATTCTATGTATTATTTTTAAGACGACGTAAGTTTGCCGCTTTAGGGCGGATATATGGCCAAAATATGCCTAACCGAAACTGAATGGAGTTACCGAAAAAGATGTGATGCTATGGGTTAAGTTAATTACGTTAACCCCGATATTGATAGAAGATATTACACAAGGTAAATCGAGATGATTCAAAATTCATTGCAGTGGGATGTGTTAAAGCCGTTTGCAGATAAATCGTGTCAGACATTGTATAACACGATTGATTTGAGCGTTGAACCTGGTGAGGGTTTTCAGGAAAAAATTAAAAATTTTCACTTTAATGGCTATGCAGTTGTTGTGAATACGACGGGTAGTGTTGAAGGGCGAATTTTAATTCATCACTATACTGAAACCGCATTAGCCATCGCTAATAAAATAATGGATAAACAGGAACAAGACAAAAGTGTAGCAACAGAAATGAATGATCGTGCAAGCAATGCATTAGCAGAATTTTCACTTGCGCTTGTAGAAAACGCTGTTCTAAATCTTTCCAAAAAAGATTTAAAAGTTAAAATTTCTCCTGCTTACTTCATTAAAGATACTCAAAATATTGATCAATTATTGGAAGGTGTAAAAAGTATCATTACAGTGCCCATGAAAATAGACAATGTAGGAACATTTTACATTAACTATTTATTGAATAGTAAAATTTAATTTAATAACAAAAACCGTAAAAGCCTCGACTTTAATCGAGGCTTTTTTGTTGCGATGGTTAAAAAGAGTTTGATGCAGAGATAAAAATGGATGCACCTAAATATTCGACATCCTGGATTTTAGTGTTGCCATCAACAACTTGGGCTTGACCCCGACCGTACGTGCCAGCTGCACCAAATGTAATAGAGGAAGTGCGGGTAAAGTGCGAAAGGCTCATTGTTCCGCCAACGATATCAATGTGTTCGTTAAATTCATTGACCGCATTTTGAGCTAATTTAGGTGTGTTGGCAAAATTAGTATAGCCACCCATGCGTATCGCAAAGCGACTGCTAATATAATATTCTAATCCTGCTGCTGCGTTCACAAGCGGGGATTTATTAAGGTTCATTGCTTCATAGATCCAGACACTTGAACTCACCATGAGTGTTTTGCTCGCAAAATAGGCAGCGCCAAGATTAAGTGTAAAGGGATATTTACGTTTGCTATTGCTTGCCAATTCTATGCGGTTAAATGAATTAGGCTGACATACCGCTCCTGTTGATGTTTCTTCAAGATAAGATGTCGCACAACTCTGTTGTGTTTTAGTACTTGAATGTAACAATACTATTTTTGATAGTGTTAATCCTAATGAAACCTTTTCAATAGGCGTTATCATGAATCCCAATATTGGGTTAATACCATATTCACTTACCGATGAATATACATTCTCCCAATGATAGATATTGTTAGTTTCCGTATTTGGAAAATCAAAACTTTGGCTCGCAATCTTTTCCTCAGTTCTGTTATAACCATACAAAGTTAAACCAATAGAAATCTTATCGTTGAAGGCGAGTGCATAAGAAGGACCAATATTGTTAACTGTTGTCTGGTTATTGAAATTCATGGTGAATTTTGTACCAGCTGTTGGGATGTCATTAAATGTTTGGTCTTGATCTTCCAATATCGAGTCTGTAACAGCATAAGAAAATCCAAGAGTCCCTGATCCTAATGGCTGCGTTATTCCGAAGAAGTTGGGGACAAGAGCAGCAGAGGTTCTTACCCAATCTTGCCCGCCAAGTACATCTTTGTACCTTGTTTGGGAAACATTGTATGCATTCATGTTTGCAGAAATATTGCTCGTTGTAGCGTAAACAATACCCGCCGGATTATAAAAAAGACCAGAAGGATCATCAGCTATTGCAGAATATGCTCCTGCTAATCCTGACGCTCTGTCACCAATCAGCATATTATTATAGTGATATTCATCAGCAAAAACGCTGTGTGTTAGTAGTGTCGCCATTACAATTTGTAAGCTAACAAATGTGATGTAAGGATTCTTTTTAAAAATTTTCCAAGATGGGGAAATGTAAAACGTGAAACTCTTTACCTCTGGTTTTACTTTACCTATTAAGTCTCGGTTATTTAATGGCATATTTTGCAAACCTTTTCTTCCCTTTGGGAAGTTTTAGCTTATTTAACCCATCGTTTTTAGCTATTCTATTAAGTGTTTTTAAACGTTTACTGGTAGGTGGGTGTGTTGGTTTTTGGCCTGATTTTTTTTCTTCTTGTATCGTTAGTTTTTGAATACGCTTTAAATAACGATACATTGCCTTGGGATCATATCCTGTGGCAGCTAACAAAGTGAGTGCCACTTTGTCTGACTCAAACTCGTCGTTTTGCTTGAAGCCCTCTTTCATTAATTTATTAACGGCATTATCGACAGCTTGGGTAAATAATACTTGTGCAGAGCTTTGTGAACTTCCTAATATTTGAGAAATACCACTGGTCGCTGATTTTTCTTTGCCTTTTATTTTAAACTCTTTGACGATGTGTTTTTCGGTAATATGTGCAATTTCATGGGCAAGTACTGCTGCGAGTTCTGATTCATCCCGCATGGCTTTGATAGCGCCTTTGGTGACAAAGATATAACCACCTGGCGCAGAATAAGCATTAATGAAATCGGCATCTAAAACGGCAAAATGATAGTCAATTTCATCTCGACTGGCGTACAAAGCCAGGGATTTCCCAACCAGGTTTATATAATGTGCGAGTTTTTCGTTCTCATACAGAGGGAATTGGCCGAGAATTCTAGCAGCTATTGTCTTTCCAAAACGGATTTCTGCATCAATATCTTCGCTAATGTCAGTGTTAGAATTTTCGTGATGAGCGCGAGAACGAAAATTCTCATCAGCCTGAATAGCTGATGAGAATAAAAGTGAGATTGTTAGAACAAGGGTGGTGAGGGCAGGGCGTTGTATCATTGCTGCGAATCCTTTCGCTTAATTGAATGCTGTGTTTAATTACTGATGGAGTCCATGAAACTGTAGAGCTCATCTTGATTAACAGTTTGTCTTTCAATCTTTTCAAGTGAGACATAATCCATAACGTCTTTGTTATTAACTCTAGATCGATCGATATTCTTTAATCCTCTCACTGCCGCAGTGGTTGATACGGTGCTAGCTCTTTTACGCGAATTGTTAAGAAGTTTAGAGTCTTCACTGGCTATTCTTCGTTTACGTTTCAATGGTGGGTGATTAGAGACAGCCAAACGAGACATATAACCGACTTGGCCATTATGTTTTACTTTAAACCAGTTCGCTTGTTTTTCGAGGTTAGTAACTTTTTGACCTTTCATTACATTATCGAGTGTTTTTGATCCAAAAACGGGACTAGATAAAATTTTTGCTCTTGCACTCATAACATATAAATATTCATCCGCTGCGAACGTCGTCAGCGGTATACTGATTAAGAATGCCAGTAAAAAGGTAAGCTTTTTCATAGCCGGTACTCCAGGATTTAGTTAGTCTTTAGCTCTAGTCAATTCATCGACTTTGTATTTGCTTTTCTTTAACCACTGCGAGTAATGGAAATATGTTGGAATCATTATTAAGTTATTGATAATAAATGTATAAAAACAGAAAGGGAGGACGGCAGGAGTGATAAGCAAAGCAGGAAACTGTGACTTAGAACATACAAATTTTGAGAGAAATCATTTACTCGTCATGGTGAATACGCCATCCCACTGTAAATCTGGTGGAGACTTTTTAAATTCTTCACAACGATCACGCATAAGATTATGCACGCTATCGCGAGGCAACAGTTTAAGTTCAAGAAGTGCGGCATCCCACTCTTGGTTAAGATAGTGTTCAAACACCTTGTTGCTCGCATCTGCTATTTTAAAGGCCTCTTGTAGTGTCTCTTCATCAACCTGGTCGGGCAGTAATAGAGGCTGCAAGATTTTAATCGGTTTCTTTTTACCTTTAACCCTGACTAGATCAACGGGAACACAAGGTATAGGTGTTTTTAGGCATTTATAAGTTTCTTCTGTAATGAGAATTGCGATGCCATATTGCTTAGTTAAACCTTCAATACGTGACGCGAGGTTTACATTATCGCCAATAATGGTGTAATCCAGCTTGCTTTCAGATCCGATATTTCCCAGTATGGCGTCCCCAGTGTGGATACCAACGCCGATGGTAATTGGTTCTAGGCCTTTTTCTTTAAGCCATTCGTTGACAATTTTGAGCCGATTAATCATATCCAACGCTGCAATTGTTGCTTTTTCCGCATGATCTTCTGACTTTATCGGTGCGCCCCAGAACGCCATAATGGCATCGCCAATGAACTTGTCGATAGTGCCTTGTTGGTTGAAGATGGCATCCGTCATGGAAGAGAAGTAGTGGTTTAACATTTCAACCACTTTTTCTGCACTGAGTTTTTCAGACATATTGGTGAAACTGCGTATGTCGGAGAAAAGCATGGTGATATTCTCTTTGCTACCTACTTCAGCTTTAGCAAATTCTTCGTGATTATCAACCACAGTACTCAGTACCGCTGGTGACAGATATTGAGACATCATACGTTTGAACTTTCGCTTTTCACGACCTTCCATTAATACCATGGCTGTAAATGATGCCACCCAAGTTCCAAGCAATGATGCCATAGGTGCTACCATATCGATGACATAATTATTTTGAAATAAATAATATGCGGCAGTTAAAAAGAGTAACGCTACACTGAGGGGGAGCAAGTTTTTTATGACAATACGTTTTATAAAAAGCACACTTAAAGCAGTAATAATGCTGAAAATCAGAATTAAACTATAGGTGATTTTCACATCTGAGGGAATTAAGAAATCATGATCTAATATATTACTTGCCAGCGACGCATGGATGAATACACCAGGTAATCTAGCGTCAATCGGTGTGTTTTTTAAATCATTTAATCCGGCAGCGCTACCACCGATAAAAATAAGTTTGCCTTTCAATTCTTCAGGATCAACGAGAATATTTTCAATATTGCCGCTTTGAATGGCGTGCAATGAAGCAATGAGTCCACTAAAGGAATAGGTGTTATAGTTACCGTAGTAATTAACCAATACTTTTTCAGACTTATCGACCGGAATTTTTAGTTTGTCAATTTCTACCCTATTATCTTGATGTGTGATTTTATTCGGTTTTAAATCATCGATTATTGCTGCAGTAGAAAGTGATGGGAAATAATCACCCTGATAATTATGAAATAATCTCGCACGTCGGTAAACACTATCATTATCAGCTTGCACTTCCACCACGCCAATTCCGCTAGTGGCATTTAATAGCTCTGGGAAGGGTAAGTAGAAGTTGTTGTTGTTTTTCGCGCTTAGATCAATAACATTACGACTAAGAGGCGAGCCATCCACATTTCGATGCCGTAAAGAAAATAGCTCTACGGTTCCTTCCGGTAATGGTCTATTCAGCTTTACATGACTAGTTTCATCATCAGCGATTGAATCCAAAATAAATCGAACGGCATGATAGACAAAAGGATAACGGCTGGTGGATTCGACGAGTTCTAGATCATCGGGATTTATGGTTTGTGACTGTTCTGCATCCACTTTATGTTTTTCTGTAAAAGTGATATCAAACATCACTCCCTTCGGTTCTGCAAACGATAAAAATTCAAGCAAATCTGCATAAACAAATCTAGGCCAAGGCCATCGACCTGCATAGTTATCCATAGCATCTAACGATGCATCATCGATTAAAACAACAGCAACATCATTATTTGCTTTTTTATCTGAGCGTATTTCAGACATGCGCCAGTCATAGCTAATACCTTCCAATGTGTTCAGTGAACCATAGGCGTGAAGTACCGATACCATAAAACTGATGACAAAGATGATCAGGGTTGGACGCAGAAATAATTTTGCTTTATTGTTTAACAACTTGCATTACCTGTGATGGATCAGGGTATACTCTTATCGTGTGGCTGAAACAATATCTTTAACGGTGAAATAATGATCTTTATGCGAGAAGTTTAACGTGTAGCTCGTTTCGATGTTTAAGTTATTTTTCGCGTAAGTCGACGTAAGAATAAAGACATAAGATTAAATAAGAGGGAATTTAGGATTCGGTAATGAAAGCCAAAATATTATCGGCAGGCGTCGTAATTGTTCGCCGCGAAAAAGGTGAATTTTTGTACTTGCTTCTGCGTGCTTACAATCACTGGGATTTCCCTAAGGGTGTTGTGGAAGAGGGTGAGAAAGCATTGGATGGTGCTTTAAGAGAAGTGCGCGAAGAATCAACAATTACTGACTTACAATTTACCTGGGGTTATCAATATCGCGAGACGGGCCCCTATGGCATCGGAAAAGTGGCGCGCTACTATCTTGCTGAAACTCAGGAAAACTCAGTCAGTTTACCCATTAATCCTGAGATTGGAAAAGCCGAGCATGAAGAATTTCGATGGGTTAACTATAATGATGCAAGCAGTTTAGTTTCGCCACGTGTGAGATCTGTATTAGATTGGTCTCAGGATATTCTCAAATACATTGATATTTAATTATTCTTCAATGCATGTCTGACTCTCTTTCGTTATGAGTAATAAATAACCAATATTGATCTGTTTCTTCGATTTTATAAATATTATTCAACCATTGGTCGTTATTTAACATTAAGCATGTTTTTTATGGCGTAATGATGAAAGCGGCACTGAAAGAAGAGCAATTTCTAATTTTTCGAGTGGGTCTGGTTGCCTGCTGCGTACCAATAGAATCAATTGATTCTGTTGTACGTGCGCAATCCCAGGAGTTACATCATTTCCCTAATCAAGCAAGCTATATCAGCGGTGTGATTCAACATCGAGGTAAAGCCATATCTATTGTCAATCTTTTTCAAAAATTTGCTCAAACTCCTCCTCGGGATGAACCGGGTGATTATATTCTGTCTCATACCAAATTTGGCCTTGTCGGATTTTGGGTTAACGAAGTACTTGAAATTATTAATACCAATGATGAAGACTGGGGTGCTTCTCCAAAGTTTCTTGGCGAGAACATATTTCATCAAACGCTACTGTGGCACGACAAACTAATTCTAAAGACTGAATTTGATTGCTTAATTGCGATGAATGATTCCGAGCGCTTACATGAGTGGGCAATTCAAAACAACTCAGATTTGTTCACGCAGCCAGCGGCAAATTCAACCTTCGAAGAGTTGGAAGACTCTCAAAATATTGATCACAATGAATCTGTGATTCCGGATCAAAGCGATATTGTTTTTCAACATTCTCAGCCAGTAGTAGTTTCTACAGCAAACGAGTTGCCCAGTATATCGACAGAAATTAATAACGATATTGAAGTGGTGGAAACAGAACCTGACACAAACTTTGAAAGCGCATTGCCGACTATTGGACAAGAGTCAGAAGTTCAAACTCCGCTATCGAGTGTTGAATTAGCAGTTTTGAATATAGAAGAGACAGACATAATCAGCTCAGCAATTGAGGACAAAAGTTCTTTCGCAGAGACAATGCCTGTTAATGAAGCAGTGGTTGGCAATGAAACAGCGGTTGCTAATGAAAAAGTGGTGAACAGTCAGCCGATTAACAACAGCTCAAAAATTGATTCGAAGCTGGATATAGCTGAAGAAACAACGGCTGCTCCAGGCTCTGCACAATTTATGGCAGGCAGCGATGTCGTCAACGATGTCGTCAGCGATATTGGTGTGACAGTTCCTAATACTTCCATGATTGGCGAACAACTCACCAAGACTAAGCCGTTAATATCGGCCAATAACGATATTACACCGTCCAAATCAGTAAGTGAAAATTCCCATTCAACAACGGAAAAAATATCACAGCAAATAAACCACGACGAAGACTCCTTTCATGAAAGTGCTTTTGCCGAGGTAGAAAAGCTAGTTACTGATGATGAAAAATCCAGTGCGGAAGTTATTGAACAAACGTCTGACTCTGATATAGAAACGACTATTCCATCAGAGCAACAAAATCTGCCAGATATTAAAACGACTGACAAACATGTAATCGTTGACGTTGAAAAAAATGAGATCAAAGAGGGTAGTAACGAAGAACCCTCATCGATGAGTGAATTTAAAACAAACGATAGCATAGATAATGCTATTAATGACTATATTGCAAAAACCGAAAGTGGTTTTCAGGACACAAACAATAATGATTCAATAACTGAAGACTTTGATGCGGAAATTGAAGCGCAAATGGCTGAAAAGCGCGAAGCATCGATTCATAAAGTTATCAACCGAATAGAGAAGAATAATCCTAAAGATTCTGCTGTTAATCGATTCCGCCTCATTGCGAGTGTTATAGTTGCAGCGTCTGCTGTTTTTTTCGTTCAACATTATTACATGAATGGCGATGGTACATTATCTTCTGACTCACGTACCATTGAATTGCTAGCAGATAACAAACTTGAATCTGTACCAAACAGCCAATCAATTTTAAACACGGTAGAAAGTAATGTTACCAGTAGCACTGATAACGACAGCAGTGAAGAAAACCCAATATTACTAATAAACTCTATACCAAAATCACAAAGTGTTCGGCAATCAACAATGCCGGAACCAATTTTTCCTTGGCGCAAACATGTTGTTAATAAGGGAGATACACTTTGGGATCTTTCTGAATACTATTTGAAAAATCCTTTCCGATATCCTGAGTTGGCTCGCTGGAGCAATATTAAAAATCCAGATCTCATTTATCCAGGTGATGAAGTGAAATATCAGGATGATCAGGGTGTTGAAGTACAGTCGTATAGAAAACAGTAACATCATCCTGGAAATAGGGATCAACTGTTTTCTCTAGGATTGTGTCACCAAGTTTCTTTCCTCTCCCTGTATAAACGCTTTAATATTCTTTTCAATCTCATCAACCAAATTCTGCCGTGATGTACTACTCGCCCATGCGATATGAGGGGTGATAATTAAATTAGGCAATTTAGCGTTGATCAGGATATTAGCGTTTGGCGGTTCTTTACTAAGCACATCAAGCGCCGCTCCAGCGATTATTTTTTGCTTTAATGCCTCCAGTAAATCAACCTCATTAACAATTCCCCCTCTTGCCGCATTAATCAAGAAGCTTGTTGGTTTCATAAGTTTAAATGATTTTTTGTTGATTAAATTGCTCGTTTGTGGAGTTAGTGGACAGTGTAGAGAAACAATATCTGATTGCTGTAAAAGCGCTGATAAAGAAATTCTCCCGCTAGAATGATGACCACTCAATGATTCCGCAATGAGAATATTAAGACCAAAAGCTTGAGCTGCGTTGGCAACAGCTTTACCTAATTCACCATAGCCAATAATTCCCAATGTTTTACCATGTAACTC
The DNA here is from genome assembly GCA_945787715.1 of uncultured Ectothiorhodospiraceae bacterium. Taxonomy (GTDB): domain Bacteria; phylum Pseudomonadota; class Gammaproteobacteria; order S012-40; family S012-40; genus CALZJE01. Next base: position 10,748 of record CALZJE010000026.1, read on the forward strand.
TGAAATCGAGTAATTGAGTAAGCAGAAATGTTTTGATTTATCCCATTCACCTTCTGATACTAGATGGTGATAATTGATTAAGTTGTTAGTTAGGGCAAGAATCAGTGAAAATACATGTTGAACAACGGAGTGAGTGGCATAACCCGTGACGTTACACACAGGGATGTTTAACTTGCGTGCCGCTGAAATATCAATATTATTGGTGCCAGTGGCAGCAACGCAGATGAGTTTTAATTGACTGGCACTGACCATGATTGCTTCGGTGATCTGGACTTTATTAGTAATTATTATGTCCGCGTCTTTAATATGTGCGCAGACATCATCACTGTGTGTCGATTCATATTCCACCCAGGTTGCAAAGTTTGATTTTAACGAATCAAAATCAACATCACCTCGATCTAAACTACCTTTATCTAGAAAAACACATTTCATTTTTTTAGTATAATCCGAAAATGAAAAAATTACAGTGCGCGATAAGCCAATGCCTGTTGGGTGAGAAAGTTCGCTATGATGGGCGAGAAAAGCTCAACACATTTATCACACAAGAACTATCACGTAACATAGATTGGCTTCCTATTTGTCCAGAAGTTGAGATAGGACTCCCTGTGCCGCGTCCTCCCATTCATTTAATCAATAGTGAAATAGGAATTCGTGCAGTTTTTGTTCAAGATGAAAGTCACGACTTAACAGAAACTCTTCGAGGACACGCTAGTAGCATGCAAGAAAAATTATTAAATGTCGACGGCTATATTTTTAAAGCACGTTCGCCAAGTTGTGGAGTCAGAACCGTACCAGTGCAAGGTGAGAAGTTTTTAACTAATGGTATTTTTGTTGAAGCGGTGAAAAAATTATTGCCTTGTCTCCCTTTGATTGATGAAGAACAAATTGCTGATAAAAACCTCCGCGTTCAATTTTTTGAATCGATGCTGAGTTATCGTGCTACACGAGAAAAATAGAACAAAATATAGGCGGAAGTCATTTAGAAACAATTTGTTTTCATCTTACGCCTTTGATGAATGGTCAATAAGAAGTAAAATCGGTTGAGTATTTGCATCTATACGCATGATCAATAGACTGTTTTCACTTCATTTTTTCTAATAACTAGACTGGAAATCCCAAAACGTAATGCTAAATTATCTCGTCTCTCGCATTATCAGTGCGCTGATTGTTATTTTGGGAGTGACTTGTCTTGTTTTTTTATTGATCCATTTTGTTCCCGGTGACCCGGTTGAAATGATGTTGGGTGAATCTGCTCGCCCAGCAGATCGTGAAGCGCTGCGACAGGCGTTGGGATTAGATCAGCCAGTCTTGACACAACTAACTCAATACTTGAGCCGATTAGTCCAATTCGATTTGGGTACTTCGATCCATTATCGCCAGCCCATTAGTGAAATTCTCGCGCAACGTATACCCGCTACTGCGCAGCTCGCCGTTGTTTCAATTGTCGTCGCTCTTGTAATTGCGTTTCCCTTGGGTGCTATCGCAGCCGTGAGAAAAGGCACGGCGTGGGATCACACTGCGATGGGATTTAGCATGCTAGGGGTATCCATTCCTAATTTTTGGATGGGACCTTTGCTGATTATGATTTTTTCATTGTGGCTTGGTTTGTTACCAGTCAGTGGAAAAGATGGATTTAACTCGCTCATTCTGCCCGCAATTACACTTGGTACTGCCATGGCAGCAATTTTAGCAAGGATGATACGCAGCACATTATTAGAAGTCCTTAATGAAGATTACATACGCACAGCTCGCGCAAAAGGTTTGAGTGAATACCAGGTAATAAGACGTCATGGATTACGTAATGCGCTATTACCAGTAATTACATTAGTTGGTTTGCAATTGGGCACTTTATTGGGTGGCGCGGTAATCACTGAAACTGTCTTCTCCTGGCCAGGGGTTGGTCAATTAACGATTGAAGCGATTCAGACACGAGACTACCCATTGGTCCAAGCTTGTGTGTTATTAATTAGCTTGAGCTACGTTGTGGTTAACGTCATAACCGATATTATTTATGCGGCGATTGATCCGAGAATTCGATTGGGAGACGAAGCGTGAGCTTAAAAAGTTTTCCACTGTTTATTATTCTCGTTTGGGCGGTGTTCGCTATCTTTGGCCCTTTTATGCCACTGGATCCTGATGCGATAGATTTGCATAAAATTTTGCATGGCCCTGACATGGATTCGTTGCTTGGTTATGATGATCTTGGTCGGCCTATTCTTGATCGCATGATTATGGGTGCTCAAACCTCATTCATTGTTGCACTTTGGGTAACCTCTATTTCAATGCTAGTGGGTACAACCATCGGTGCTTCTAGTGCTTATTTTGGTGGATGGTTTGATTTGATTATTGTCCGCGTGATTGATGTGTTTCTCGCAGTGCCGGGGATTTTGCTAGCCATTGCGTTTGCGGGAATTATGGGGCCAGGTATCGAAAATGTCGTTATCGCATTGTCAATCGTTGGATGGGTGGGATTTGCACGACTCTCTCGGGCACAAGTGATGGCCTTAAAACATCGCGATCATGTGCAAGCTGCTGTCTCTTTAGGCACAGGATCTTTTACAATTATTCGCCGTCATCTACTTCCATTAATTAGTGCACCGCTTATAGTGGAGTCAACATTTAGTATTGCTGGTGTTGTAATCGCAGAAGCTGGATTGTCGTTTTTAGGATTAGGCGTACAACCGCCGGATGCATCTTGGGGAAGTATGATTCGCGACGGTACCGCTTATATGCTTGTTGCGCCACATATGGTTATCTCACCAGGCATTGCGATGATATTAATTGTGCTTGCGGTAAACTTGTTAGGTGATCGGCTGCGCGATACGTTAGATGTGCGATCAAGAAAACAATAAGAGAGCTTTGTACGAATTATAGTCTACGCCTATTAGCAGAATATATGAATCGTACGAATATATGAATCATACAAAGGTCTCTACAAATGAAATACAAAGGACAAAAAGGTAATATGACCATCGGACCATTAATGATCGATCTGGAAGGCGAAGTCCTCACAGATGAAGAGAAAGAATTAATTAAACATCCACTTGTTGGTGGAATTATATTCTTCGCACGAAATTATTCTTCACCTGAACAAATTACTGAGCTTGTGAAATCCATTCACGACAATACATCAAATACGATTATTACATGTGTCGATCAAGAGGGTGGTCGAGTTCAACGGTTTAAAGATGGCTTTACGCTGCTGCCACCATTGCGACCGCTGGGGAAAATCTACGATGCCTCCAATGCCGAAGGTATGGCTATCGCTAAAGCGATGGGCTGGTTAATGGCAAGCGAAGTTATTTCGGTGGGTGTGGATTTCAGTTTTGCACCAGTACTCGATCTGGATTATGAAAAAAGTGAAGTCATCGGCGATCGAGCATTTCATTCGGATGGCAATGCTGTCAGTCAAATTGCGCGAGCTTATATTCAAGGCATGGAAGAAGCGGGCATGGCTAGCGTAGGAAAACACTTTCCTGGTCATGGTGCAGTTGTTGCAGATTCTCATTTAGAGCTTCCTGTGGATGATCGCTCAATTTCAGAGATTATGGACAAAGATATGATCCCGTTTCAAGAGCTCATCGCAATAAACGCGCTTCAAGGCATCATGCCCGCTCATGTGGTTTATTCCCATCAAGACAGTAAACCAGCGGGTTTTTCAAAAACCTGGTTGCAGCAGATTTTACGTAATCGGCTCAATTTCCGAGGCGCAATTTTTAGCGATGATCTCAATATGGCAGCAGCAGGAATGGCAGGCAGTTTTGTCGAAAGGGCAAATCTCGCTTTAGAAGCAGGGTGCGATATGGTTTTGGTTTGTAATAATCGCGAGGGTGCTGTTGAGGTTATTGAACAACTTGCATGGCAGCAAAGTGAAGAATCGGCTCAGAGATTGATGAAGATGAAAACCCAAGCAAAACAAACTAGGCAAGATTTGATGGAAACAGAAAAATGGAAAATTGCAGTCGCTGCTTGTGAACAGCTTTCGAACGATTTTCAGAGCTAATAAGGGAGAACAAGAGTGGCTGATAAATTAATGATTATTATGCTAAATACTGACCTAGCTAATCCATCAGAGTTGGCTGCCCCGTTTTTGCAAGCAACGGTTGCCGCCGCCATGGAATTTGAAGTCGAGATTATTTTCACAGGCCGAGCGGGTGAGTTAGCGAAAACAGGTGTTGCCGAAAAACTCTATATTGAGGAAAAGGCGGGGAAAACGGTTTATGAAATCATGAAAGACGCGCTCGAAGCTGGCGTGATATTCAAAATATGCACAAGTACGCTCGATATTTGGGGAGAAGATCTTGTACCTGAAATCTCTGAGACAGTGGGTGACGCATATATCATTAGCGAAGCGATGGATGATGATACGGTGACTTTTACTTACTAATTTTACCGTATAGTGTAAGTACTCTATGAGTATAATTCAATATTAATCAAAGAGGTATAGCTGGTTTTTAAATAAGTACAAAGCCGGTTTAGAGTATTTGCTCAAATAAGAAATCAGCTGCAACAATAAAAATTGGATATTTTTTGATGTTTTTTGAAGTTTTTAAGGAGTTTTAAGCAATGGCAATAACTGCCCAAGAGGCACAAGCAGTATTCTCACGAGCCGACTGCCTGTTTGATAACCAAGCCGTGCAAGCAGCCATCGATAAAATGGCAAATAATATTGGTGACGCATTAGCTGATAAAGATCCCCTAGTTATTTGTGTCATGAGTGGTGGGCTTATCGCCACGAGCGAGTTAATGAAGCGGTTTACCTTCTCACTTGAACTCGATTATGCCCACGCGTCAAGATATGGCAATGCCACTGTTGGAGATACTCTCCACTGGTATGTAAAACCGCACAAAACGCTAAAAAATCGAACCTTGCTAATCGTTGACGATATCCTAGATGTTGGCCAAACACTCCATGAAATTGTTGAATATTGTAAAGCTGAGGGTGCAAAAACGGTATATACCGCTGCACTGGTAGATAAGCTGCATAATAGAAAGCAGGGCTTGTTAAAAGCCGATTTCACCGGATTAGAAGTGCCCGACCGCTACGTATTTGGATACGGAATGGATTACAAAAACTATTTAAGAAATGCCTCTGGCATTTATGCAGCGAGTAAAGAAGATGAATAAATTAGCAATTATTGGCGGAACGGGATTATCCACCATGGAAAACCTTGAAATTATTCGACGAGAAATCGTACAAACGCCCTATGGAGAACCCTCAGCACCATTGGCCTATGGAAAAATTGGCAACTGCGATGTGATTTTTTTACCAAGACACGGCTATGGACACACCTTGCCACCGCATAAAATCAATTACCGGGCGAACATCCATGCATTAAAAGATGCCGGAGCAACTCACGTGTTGGCCATCGCAGCGGTGGGTGGAATCCATAGTGATATGGGTGCCAAACGCATTGTTTTACCGGATCAAATTATTGATTATACCCACAGCCGAATAAATACCTATTTTGAAGAAAGCCTGACACATGTTACCCACATTGATTTCAGTTACCCCTATAGTGAATATGTCAGAAATAAGATTATTGCGGCGAGTAAGAAACTCAAAATTGATATCGCTACCAAAGCAACCTATGCAGCTACCCAAGGCCCACGTTTAGAAACAGCCGCTGAGATCGCAAAGCTTGAAAAAGATGGTTGCGATATTGTGGGAATGACTGGAATGCCTGAAGCTTGTTTAGCACGTGAGCTAGGCTTGGAATACGCGTGTTTGGCGGTTGTTGCAAATCTTGCTGCTGGTAAAAGCGATGAAGAATTGACCATGGAAATGATTAAAGCGAATTTGAAAGAAGGTATGGAGAATACGCAAAAAATCGTGGCGGAAGTGATCGCTAAAATGTAGGTATTTAAACAAAGCAACACTCGCAGATGAGCTTGCATAGCCCGTCGACGAGTGTTGCTTTGATTTGTTTTTGAAAAAATATTGCGTAACACGATCCTAGAAAGCATTAAATATCAATAGGGTATGAAGGTTAGTTTGCAGAGTTTGTCATGTCTTTAGATGGCTCATAACGAATGACTCTCGCAATTATTCCAAACTTGGGATGGTCAATATAGTAGACTTTGGATAAACGAACTCTTTTCGAACCCTGTAGGCGATAACCGATAAACGGCGGTTTTTCGGGAGTTAAAAAACTCTCAGCATGATTCTGTTCAGAAGCAATAGTGTGCTCTAGAATCTCTAATTCTGGTTTTAAAGACTCATCTCTAATGTCTGATTCTCCCACTTCGTCCCTGAGTAGCTGCTCAGCGGTTTCTATCTCAATGTTCTTTTTTAATGCCTGATTTGCCGCTTCATTAGTTGGAAAATTTTCCACGTGATTTTCTGGCGTGAGGAGAAAACTGTTTTCAGTTACAGTTTCAGTGTCTAAAAAGTTATCCACACCATCTATATTATCCACAGCAGGTTCTTCAGTCTGTATAAGCTGTGGATAAATCGTATGTTCGGTAATGATTTCGTGATCTCTGTAGATAAAATCAAGACTGATGTGCATGAATCGGCTTTTTGATAAACGAACCGTCCCATATATTTTGTGTTCGGGAGGACCCATTGTGGAAAAATCGACAGGATGAGATTCAGGAATAATAGGATTTTCATCAAAAGGGATGATCGGGTCGAGCATACTGAGTTGGTTTTCAGGACCTAACTGAAGCAATGTTTCATTCATCCTCTGCCTGTCTGCTAATTCATCGACAATTTTAACCGGTTCTTCAATTCGCTGATAAAGAAGATTGTCAGATTTGGATGCGATAAAAACGGGTAAACCTGAACTGTTGTCATCAACCGTTTGGTGCCATATTCGATGTAGCAATACGTTGTATTTGGAATTTTTTGACATTCTCTTCACGTATGTCGAGAAATCATCATTAGAGGCGAAGTTAGGTTCTAAGTAATAAAAGGGAAGTTGATCAATTTCCGGATCAGTGAGTAATTCAAATGAATTCACCAGTTCTACACTACCGGTAATCGTCGGTGGTTCTGTGTTCTCTGCCCAGGTTTCGGTTTCACTGTCACTGGTACGAGTAAAAACTATGATCTCTACTTCATACTGTTTTTCTTCAATTTCATCATCTCTTTGCTCTTTTGCAAGTGCGCTGTTTAAAAATCCCAATAAGCAAAATAGATAAAAGAGGGTGATGAAAAGAAATGCAGACTTTTTAGCATTAGCGGAAATAAATCTATTACTTAGCATAATATTTAATGAATATGGATGAGGTTATGGGTAATTAAGGCTAATTATACAATCATTCATGTCAGAATTTGCTTCTATGCGCTAATTTATTGAAATATCGTGAAGTTATTATGTTCACCTCTCGGTATATGTGCTTTATGATGATTTTAATTACATATTGGTTCATTTATACTCGATTAATTGAGAAAAATCAGTTGGATGTAAAAATAGAATGTAGAATTTTGTTTTAAATAGCGTCATGATTGTATGGCTTCATCAGGTTGATGAGATAAGCATTTTTCATCATGCTAGGCGAAACTAGAGGCTGCGTTACGCCGATAAGGAAGAGCCGTTGGAGCATATTCATGGATCAGCTGCTTTTTCTAAGTTTAAAGTAAAATGTTGTAAACACAATCACTAAAGAGATCTTTTAGATCAATTAAAATATGTACCACGTGAAACATCAACCCTGGGTTTCACGGAAATGTCAAGAAGGAATTCTCTCTAATGGCGATAAGGCCAGTTGTAAAAATCGGTAGTAAAATCTTGTTAACCCCTAGCGAACCAGTCGCTATTATCAACGAAGAACTTAAGCAAACCCTGATCCAGGATATGTTGGACACCATGAAGGCAGAAGATGGTGCTGGTCTGGCTGCTCCTCAAATTGGAGTGAACTTACGAGTGATGGTATTTGGTGTTGAAAAAAATCCTCGATATCCAGATGCCGAAGTGGTTCCTACCACTATATTGATCAATCCTTCGTTTAGACCACTTTCTGATGAAAAAGAAGAGGGGTGGGAAGGGTGTTTAAGTATCCCCGATTATCGAGGTGTCGTATCACGCTTCAAACAGATTGAGTATCGAGGTTATACCGAAAATGGCGAAGAGATCGTGCGACAAGTCAGCGATTTTCACGCCCGTGTTTTTCAGCATGAATTCGATCATCTTGACGGTATTCTCTATGTTCATCGTATTGAAGATATGCGTTATTTCGGCCTTAATGAAGAACTTCATAACTCTGGGATGATTCCCAAATCAGATGTAGACGTGCAAGAAGAATAGTCAGGTAGGTGCTTTTAGTCTTAATCATTCCCGTAAAATCACAGGAATGATTAGAACCAATTTCTATCCCAACAGCTTCAATAACTCTTCCAAGAAGGTAAATCGTGATTTGGTTTCTTCCAGATTACGTGTGATTTTGAGTTTGTTTTGGCCATCTAATTTGTAGGTCATCGGTGCTTTTTGAATCATGGTGATGATCTTCATGGGATCTATATTAGGTTGCTCATTAAAAGTAATACGCCCACCTTTGGCCGTCATTTCTATCTTATCTATACCAAGTAGGTTTGCGGTAAATTTAACTTCAGTAATATGGACGAGATTTTTCAACGGATCAGGAAGCAGACCAAACCGATCGATCATTTCCACTTGAAGTTCACGTAGATCGTCATAGTTATCACAACTTGCGATGCGTTTATATAAAGTTAAACGTGCATGGACATCAGGTAAATAATCGTCAGGGATTAATGCAGGGATATTCATTTCCACTTCTGCGCCATGATCCAGTGGACGATCCAAGCTTGGCTGCTCACCTTGTTTCAGTGCTTTGACGGCTCTTTCTAAAAGCTCGGAGTAGAGGCTAAATCCGATTTCGTGGATTTGCCCACTTTGCTCATCGCCAAGTAACTCACCCGCACCACGTATCTCGAGATCATGCGATGCAAGCATGAATCCTGCGCCTAATTCCTCCAGTGATTCGATAGCTGCAAGGCGCTTTTTAGCATCTTCAGTCATTAAATTATCCGGTGGCACAAAAAGATAAGCATAAGCACGATGATGTGAACGGCCGACTCGACCTCTTAATTGGTGCAGTTGAGCCAGGCCTAGTTTGTCTGCCCGGTTAATAATAATGGTGTTGGCAGTAGGTACGTCAATTCCACTTTCAACAATAGTGGTACAGACCAGTACATTAAATCGATGGTGATAAAAATCAAACATAATCGACTCAAGCTCTTTTTCCCGCATTTGACCATGTGCAACTTCAACTTTCGCTTCAGGTACCAGCTCTGCAATTTCTCTGGCAACACGTTCAATGCTCGCGACATCATTGTGGAGAAAATAGAGTTGTCCACCACGTTTGATTTCCCGCTGTGCAGCTTCTTTTAATAAAGTGTTGTTTGCTTGGGAAATAAATGTTTTAACCGCCAATCGATGTGCAGGTGGAGTGGCGATAATAGAAAGATCACGTAAACCAGCAAGCGACATATTGAGTGTGCGTGGGATTGGTGTTGCAGTCAGGGTTAATAGATCAACGTTCGCAGCAAAAGCTTTTATTTTCTCTTTTTGTCGAACACCAAAACGATGCTCTTCATCCACAATGAGTAAGCCAATCTCTTTAAATTTTACAGTATCACTTAATAATTTATGTGTGCCGATGACGATATCAACTTTTCCTTCCGCCATCTCTTTCAATATTGCATCGGTTTGTTTTTTAGATTTGAATCGTGATAGCACTTCAACGCGTACAGGCCAGTCAGAAAAACGATCAACAAAATTTTCGTAATGTTGCTGGGCGAGCAAGGTGGTGGGGACAAGAACACAAACTTGTTTCCCGTCATTTGCCGCAATAAATGCAGCTCGCATTGCAACTTCTGTTTTACCAAATCCAACATCCCCGCAAACCACACGATCCATTGGTTTTTCTTTTTGCATATCAACAAGCACATTTTCGATCGCTGTTTCTTGATCGGGTGTTTCTTCAAAAGGGAACGCAGAAGCGAACTGGTTGTATTCATCCATATTGGGTTTACAGCCATGCCCCCGGGCCGCTTCTCTTCGCGCAAATACTTCGAGAAGTTCTGCCGCTACATCACGGACTTTTTCTGCTGCTTTGCGTCTGGCTTTATCCCAATGGTCTGTACCAAGCTTGTGCAACGGCGCTTTTTCAGGAGCGGATCCTGTATATCGAGAAATTAATCCTAGAGATGCAACGGGGACATAGAGCTTGTCGCCACCAGCGTATTCCAGTGTGAGAAATTCCGATTCAATATTTCCCACGGTGAGTTTTTGTAGTCCGAGAAATCGACCAACACCCATATCCTGATGAACAACGGGAGACCCTATTGTCAATTCGGTCAGGTTTTTGATTATGGCGTCATTATCTTTACTTACCGCTTTGCGGCGTCTTCGTTGTTGAACGCGCTCACCAAACAATTGGGGTTCAGAAATCAAACTAATCAATGGTTCAAGCAGACTAAAACCAATTTCTAGGGAAGCAATACAAATTCCTAGCTTAGTATCAGATTCCAGGAACTCCTGCCAACTGCTAAAGGTTTGTGGCTGCACATCATGATCTCGCAACATGTCGATGATCATTTCCCGACGCCCCTGCGTTTCTGCCGCTAATAACACACGACCTTGGTAACTTTCTAAGAACGGATAAAGAGGGGCGGGATGATTATCGTGTCGCTGAGTGATGCTGAGTTCAGGTGGTCGTTGGGTTTTGATGTTGAATGAGTTTTCTGCTTGCTGGAGCGTTGTATCAAATTCGTGCGTTTGAACTTGAACCTGCTGATAGGAGCGAAGCTGCTCGAATATTTTCTCTGTGCTGAGAAATAATTTCTCTGGATGAAGAATAGGGCGTTGAATGTCGTGTCGTCGCTGTTCATAACGATCAGTAATATCATCCCAGGCATTTTCTGATGCGGTTTCAATATCACCATGGAATACGAATAGCGCAGATTTGGGGATGTAGTTAAAAAGTGTATGTGTTTCTTCAAAAAAGAGTGGCAAGTAATATTCTATGCCGTTGGGTGTTATGTTCTGGCTAACATCTTTGTAGACTTGTGAACGTAGTGGGTCGCCCTCGAAATTTTCTCGCCAGGATTGGCGAAAGTGTGAAATTGCTTCTTTAGTAAAAGGAAATTCACGTGCAGGCATCAAACGTACGTTTTTGATTTTTTCAATAGTTCGCTGTGTCTCTGGATCAAACGTTCGAATACTCTCTACTTCATTATCAAACAAATCTATACGAATAGGGTGTTTACTACCTGTCGGAAATAGGTCAAGTATCGAGCCGCGAACAGCAAATTCACCATGCTCCATCACTTGTGGCACACAGATATAAGCACAAGACTCCAATTGTTGACGCATGCGCTGTAAATTTATTTCATCGCCTTCATCGATGAACAAAGTATTGGCGTTAAGAAATGTTTTTGGCGCGACACGTTGCATTAACATGCTGATAGGCAAAATGAGAATGCCTTTCGTGGTATTGGGTAATCGAAACAGTGTTTCCAGTCGTTGAGAAATGATGTCCTGATGTGGCGAAAATACGTCGTAAGGTAACGTTTCCCAGTCAGGAAATGAAAGTATTGGATAATTTTCATTGTCGCGAAGAAAAAATCGCAGTGCAAACTCCATTTGCAGCGCTTGGTTCATGTTCTCCGTAGCAATAACAGTCATACTTGAATGCTGTTTTGCCAATTGACTGATCATTAATGCATCACTATTCCCGTATAACGAGCCATAGCATATTTTATTGCCCGCTTTTTTTGGCAAAATAGGTGAAAAAACTGACAATTCCTGGTCTGAGTATTGCGGCATTATTTTATCTTTTGGGTAGTTTTGGTTAAAGGTTAAACATTAACAAAAGGGGGCTTGAGTCTATTACTGAAAGGTAATCACTAATGCTGAAAATAAGCGTTTTAAACATTCACATGATATTTAAGAAACGTCATCAGTAAAGTACCCCTTCAGATTTCAATGAGACAGATTCGAAATTACATTTTCCCATATCTATTTAGACTTTACTAGAAATGCTCGGTCTCAGTTTTATTGGTTTTAATGGCTTTACCCCAAAAACAGTTTTTTACTTTTATTTGGCACAACGTAAAAAAGTAAACCGTAAGACAAATAGTGGTTTTTGCATGCAAATAGCTTTCTTTTCAGCCAGACTATAAAGATAGATAAAAACAATATTTACTCAGGATGTCTGAGTCTCTCCCAGTAACTTTTGGGTATGACATTATTTTTACATCGTCGGTGAAGAGAATGTGAAATGTGTAGAAATCTCAAGCAGTCGTGAAAAGGGGAAACGCAATGCATTATCAACAGAACAACAATGTTGCAGCAGCATATATTCTCGCCTCTGGGTTATTGTTCGCGTGCATGGGGGCTTGTATAAAACTTGTATCTGAAGAAGTCAGTAATGAATGGGTTGTATTTTGTAGAAACTTTTTTGGCCTCGTGGTATTGATCCCAATAATATCCCGATACGGCATCGAAAATCTCAAAACAAATATATTGCATTGGCACTTGCTTCGATCACTAATGGGTTTAGGCGCTATGTATTGTTTCTTTTATTCAATAGCACATATACCATTGGCAGACTCAGTATTACTTAGCTATACATCACCTTTGTTTGCACCAGTTATTGCTATCTTTTTATTAGGCGAGTTGATAACAGCACGATTAGGTGTAGCACTTATTGTTGGTTTTACCGGCGTATACTTTATTATTAATCCAGATCTGCAAGACTTTTCTACTGTCTCTTTTATCGCACTGCTATCCGGATTATTAGCGGCGATTGCCATGACCTGCATTCGTCGTATGGCGCGCACGGAATCAACCACACGAATTGTATTTTACTACTCAGTGATTTGTGCTTTTCTTTCTTCGTTACCACTTTATTACGCTGATCCAATTCCTAATCTTTATTTTATCGCAGTACTTGCAGTAATAGGAATGTTAGCTACATTAGGTCAGCTTGCATTGACACAAGGATACTCAAAAGCAAGCGTGGCACACGTTGGACCTTTTGTGTATAGCACAGTTGTGTTCGCAACCTTTTTAGGTTGGTTATTTTGGCAGGAAATGCCAGATATGATTGCTTCGTTTGGTATTATTTTGGTGATTACCGCAGGTTCTGTCGCACTGTCATTTAATGGTGCACCAAAAAAAGCTATCACAAATCAAAGCGCATAGAATATACGCATAGAATAATAGTTAACTGTTAACGATCAGCCTTATTTCTAATTACCCATAATGTTGATTTTTCTGCCTTCCTGATTCGTCCGCATCCATAACGCTTTTTACCAGCTCATCAGTTTTAACGCCACACCCAAGTGTTTGCAGTCTTCCCTGGAATAGAGTTAATACTCAATTATAATTAGGGCAATTACTCGCAATGAGATCAATTTCACAAAATATCTATTTGATTTTTATAAAATGTAATATTTGACCGTTAAATAAAGGTGAATTTATGTGATCCAACAGACACTTTTAGATAAACAGACATCAAGGCGATTGAAGTATGAAGAGGGTAACATCGTTAAGCACTTTCTCTTTAAATACATATCTTTTCTCGCTTTTAGCTGCATTCCTAACGTTCTATGTTGTGTTTGTTATCGTTAATAGTGATTCTGAACAAGTCACCCCTGTTGTAGTATCAAACTCTCCGACAGATATCACGGAATTAAAAACGGATGATACAGATAAAGTAATAAAGAAATCAGAACCCGATATCGTGTTTGTGTATAAGAATAAATCAGATTCTGAAAGTAAAGATGAAGAAAAGCCTTCACCTTCTGTAGTAGATTTAAGTCAGGCTAGTAGCACAACTCCAAAAATCGCCAAAGTAGAAGATGACAATCTAAAAGATAATGATTTCTTAAAAAATGTAGAAGTGATTGAAGAAATTGAAGCTGAAGAAATTGCACAAAATATCGTTGATAAAGAAATAGTAGAATTAAAAGAAAGAATTATTATTGCGATCAAAGAAAATACTTCGTTTATCACTCACATTAAAAACCCTAATAATTCTGCTAGAAACACAATATTTTCCGTTGAAGATAATGTTGATCAGTTATTTTCCATTGATTCAACTCAAGGATTACTTTCATTTGCATATAATACTGATCATGAACGCCCTCAAGGTTTTTCAGGAACTAATATTTATTTCATAAAAGTCTCAATGGAAACAGATGCTCAAAAGATTATCCAGCCTGTTTCAATTTTTGTTGAAAACGTTAATGATAATGTTCCAAAGTTCTCAAATGCAGATATCTTCGATATCGAAGAAAACACTCAGTTTATTGCAAACGTAAACGCGACAGATGCTGATGGAGACTCTATTACATACTCCTTACCAGATAACGCAAATAATATGTTTAGTATTGATTCGTTATCTGGGAAATTAACATTTGTTGATGCACTAAAATATGAAGATTTTGTTAATAAGAATTCTTCTAATAGTGTTATGTTAGAAGTTAGTGCGGATGATGGGGAAAAAGAAACACTACAATTGATAACCATTAATCTAGTCAATGCGAATGATGAAGCGCCCGTTATTACCAGCAATAATACTATACGTGTATTTGAAAATTATGGGGTGTTACATCAGGTAACAGCTAGTGATACATTTACTGATAAGCTAAATTATTTTATTAAAAATGATCCTTACAATTTGTTCAGTATCAATGATAAATCTGGAGAACTTACATTTACTGGCTCAACGGATTACGAAAACATCAACAATATAAAAAACTATCATCAATATAATGTGGAAATTGGTGTAAGTAATGGTAAACATAGTGCTTCGCAAATATTAACATTAGAACTTATCAATACTAACGATAACAGCCCTTTCATCACTAGCGAGAGTGATATTTCTGTGTTGGATATTGGGGGAAATATTGCGCAACTCACAGCAATAGATTTGGACAATGATGAAGTCAGTTACAAAATAGTGGAGGGTAATGATCAAGAAATATTTAGTTTGAATCAATATTCGGGAGCATTAAAATTTACGCAGACACAAAAACTAAATAATATAGATAAGAACACAAAAGATAAACATCACATACTTAAAGTCAGCGTATCTGATGGTTTTCACCAAACAGAGAAACTTCTAAATATTACTGTCAAACAACCTGATCTAGTGAGCAATGTTAATATACTTGACCGTGGATTGGCACGCTGTATACAATCACAGAATAAAAAATATGTTCATGAAGTGGTAGAGTTAACTTGTGTAAATAAAGGTATAAAAATATTAATGGGTTTGGATAAATTCACTCATCTACATACATTGAACTTGGCTGAAAATAACATAAAATATATAAAACCCATCGCAAGTCTAAAATCTCTAAAAAATCTAAATATCAATGACAATTTCGTGTCAAATATTGACCCACTAAAAGGTTTATCCAAATTAACTTCAATAGAGTTAGCAATTAATGCGATTAGTGATATTACGCCATTATCGCAGTTGGAAAATCTAAAATTTCTTGATATTAGTGAAAATCGTCAGTTAGAAATGATTGACACTATTGCCAATTTTAAAAATCTAATTTATCTGGATATAAGTCAGAATAAGCGCATTGATAATTTTGGCAGTCTTGTGCATTTGGAAAGCCTAGAATTCATTGGTATAGCATATAGCAATATAAATGACCTTTTAATGCTACAACCCTTGAAGAAACTAGCTACAATCAATTTGCAGAGCACACAAGCAGAAAAACTAGAACCTTTTAAAACTTTGACTCATCTTAAATGGATATCTGTTGTCAACAGTGAGTTTGAAGATGAATCATCAGTTGAAAGAAACGCTGAGCTTGTATTAAATAGTGGTCAAAGTTGATCAGGTAAAATATTTTTATCTCTAAATTTTATTGGTTTATTTTTAATATCCAAAAATAGTCGGTGAACGGACTCCTGATAACTCAGTAATACTGGGATCACCAAGAGTACCAATAATGTCGAAAACGCTAATCCAAACGTTATAGACACTGCCATAGGAATAAGAAACTGAGCTTGAACTGAGCCTTCAAAGAGCAGGGGGGATAAGCCTGCTATTGTAGTGATAGAGGTGAGGAACACAGCACGTAAGCGTAGGGTAGAAGCCTCAACTATCGCATCTTTAACAGCCATTCCTTTTTCACGTAAATCCTGGTAGATAGAGACAAGGATAATCGAATCGTTTACGACGATGCCTGATAATCCAACAATTCCAAATAATGAGAGAATGGTTAATTCAATCCCCATCACATAGTGGCCAATAAATGCGCCTGTAATGCCAAATGGGATAGCGGCCATGACTACCAGTGGTTTTACATAAGATTTAAATACCCAAGCAAGGATAATAAAGATCAGGGCTAATGATATCAGCGTACCAAATTTCATATCACGCATAGTCTCTTTCTGGCTAGATGCTCGTCCTTCATAAAAATATTCCACGCCATATTTCTCAGTTAGCAGTGGTAAAAAGTTTGTGCTTAATTCGTCAAGGATTCGATTGGCATTATTTAATGCACGATCTACATCGGCTGAAACGCGAACTGTCATATGGGTTTGGCTATGACGCAAAGCATCGAAACCTTTTCTCGATTCAAAAGTTGCCACTGAGGCAAGTGGAACAAACTGTCCATTAGGCAACCGAACGTTCATCCGATATAGATCAGAGATTTTATCTCGTTCATGATCCGGCAGTATCACCTTAACTTCAATTTCATCATTGCCATCCTGAAAAACCTGAACTAATGAACCATCAAAAGCTGCGCGTAATTGTTTACCAATTTCACTCACTGTCAACCCTAGGCTAATACCGGATGAATTCAAATGATAGATGAGCTGTTCCTGACCCCATGGAAGGTCATCTTCAATTGCACTAACACCAGGGAAGCCACGAAGTTTATCTTGTAACTCTTCAGACGCTTGTTTAAGTATGACTGGTGTGTTGCCAGTCAAACGAATATCAACGTCTTGTCCTGGTGGGCCTCCCAGCCGTTGTGAAATAGCAAACAATTCTAATCCTGTTGGTATTGTTGTATTTTTATGCCATTGTCGGATGAATTCAGCGTTACTAAACTCTCGCTCATCGGGTGATATTAATTCAACCAGAAGAGAACCGTATTGTTCGCCAGTTCTTCTGCCACTGCCACCAGCACTCGAACTAAATCCATGTCTAAGAATTTTAATTTCTACTGTATTACCACCAAAGTGTGCGTCTGTTTCATCAAGACTTTTTTCTAAATCATTAAGAAATGATTGAACACGTTGTTGTGGTGTTCCCGCTGTAAAGCTGACATTTGCAGTAATTATTTTTCCATCGGTACTGGGAAAAAACGTATATCCAATACGGTCACTAGCCACCAAGCCAATAGCGAGAATAAAAAGCGCAAGGGCTGAACTTAATGTGATCATACGATTGTTAATGGCTTTTTGTATAAATGGCTTAAACTTGTTATCACGAAAATTATTCATGGTTGAATCGAGAGTTACTCGTAGCTTAGATGGTGTTTTTTCATGACTGTGTGTAAATGCAAAACGCATATGTGCAGGAAGGATTAAAAAACATTCGAAAAGCGACGCAATTACGATACAAATGATAACTAGAGGAATTTCAAACATGATTTTCCCCATGACGCCGCCTATTATCATTAATGGCAAAAATGCAGCGATAGTGGTGAGTGAGCTGGAGACTACCGGGGCCAGCATACGCCTGGCTCCCTGCTCGGCTGCTGCAGCTGGTGATTTTCCTTGATTAAATTTTGTCATTGCATGTTCAGCAACCACGATGGCATCGTCGACAATAATACCCACAGCCATAATGAGTCCAAACAAGCTGATCATATTAATACTGCTGCCCCATAAATACATCATCACTAGGGTTGCGAAAAATGAGACAGGAATTCCGGCCGCCACCCAAAATGCAGCACGACCATTGAGGAAAATAAACAATATCGCGACAACTAGCAACAGGCCCCCGAAACCATTGACTAGAAGTACTGAGATTCGCTCATCGATCAAACGCCACGACTCATCATAAAGATGAAGTTCTACCCCTTTGGCTAAATGTGGTTTTGTTTCTTCCAGCCATTGTTCAAGGATTTTTGCAGCTTCGAGCGCATCAGAATTCTCGGTTCGTCTTAAGTGAAGTACAACTGCGGGTTTATCATTGATGAGTAGTGTTGTTTGTTGTTTCTGTGCTTGTTTTTTTATTGTTGCTATGTCACCTAACGCAAATTTTTGACCATCTTCTGAACTGGAAATATCAAGCTGTGCATAACCTTCTGCACTTCGCTGTTGGTTTAAGCCACGTAATTGACGAGCGACATCACCTTCACCAATAAAACCGGCTGGCGTATCATTACTAGCGGCTTGTACGGATTGGGCTATCTCTGAGACCGTTTTGTTCATAGCAATGAGTTGACGATTGCTTATTTCAATGGCTATTTCTTCTTCTGGTAATCCATTGATATCTACTTTGGCGATACCTCTACTCAACAACTCATCACGAAGTTGGTAACTCAGCTGTCGGAGATCAACTAAAGAATCTCCCTGCGTAATAGCAACACGTGCAATGTTTTCATAGTTAACAATGCGTGTGACTTCCGGTGCTTCTGCTTCGGCAGGCAATTGTCTAAAGCGCGTGATTCGTTGATTGACTTCATCCAATGCAATGCCGATATCACTATCTTCATCGAATTCAAGGGTAATAGCGGAGACACCGGTAGCCGAAGTGGAACTAATTTTATAGAGACTATCAAGCGTAAAAAGCTCCTGCTCTAATGGTTTAGTGACGGATTTTTCCACATCCTCAGCACTAGCGCCACTCCAGAAAGTTCTGACTTGAACTATGTCCAGCGTAAATGTAGGCATAAACTGAGTGTTCAATTTACTCAGTGCCCAAATACCGAGCAGTACAATTAACACCATCAGCAAATTCGAAGCGACTCGATGGTGAATAAATAGGGAGAGAATATCCTGTTTAGCGGCGGCTGGCATATTTATTTTTCAACACTGATATTAACTTTAAGTCCGTGTGAAGCGTTAGCAAATTTGCTGGTTAATAGAAGATCCTCGGCTGCTATGTTAGGACTTCGAATAAGTATTTGTGTTTGCTTTTCGTTTATTAAGGTTTCTCCAAGCCAATCTATCTCTAACCGTTGAAGATGATTATCGACGATTTTGTAGATACTGTCTGTTCCGTATAGAGCATCGTGTGGCAGTGCGATACTATTTTCTACTGCTGGGAGGTTTAAGGTAATATCGAGAGTTTGTCCTATGAGAAACACATCACTGGGTTCTGATAGCTTGAAGTAAACATAGTTACCTGCCAATCCCCGATCAATGTTGCCAGAAATACGATCGAGTCTAATCGCTTTTTGATAATTTTCTGTCTCTGCAAACCCGATTAAATCGTCTTTTTCTGATAGTGCTTTCTGTAGAAGATAAGAATATTTTTCAGGTAATAGGGCACGTATTTCTCGTTGCTCATTATCAAATAAACTAATAATAATTTTACCACGAGAAACTTGCTCTCCGAGGTTTACTGAAACATTATGGATATAACCATTGACCGGAGATCGGATTTCGGTGAAATCGAAATCTTGTTTAGCAAGTGCTAGACGAGTTTTTGCCTGAGCAAGTTTAGATTTCAGTTGTGAAAAGCGAGTAGGGTGGTTACGTATAGACGATTCTCTTTGGGTGATTGCAATTTGTTGGGTGAGTGAACTTTTAAGTGCATCATCCATCTGCGAATCAGAGGCCATTTCACTTTTTTCAAGTGTTTGTGCTCGCCGTACTGCATTCTCTGCAATTTGCAGCAGCTTTTTTTCTTTTTGTAGAAGTTCTTTATCAGTTTTATATCGATTAAATTCGTCTTTGATCAGAAACTCAATTTCTTCCGTTTCTGCCTTACGTTGTTTATAAACTAATTGATATTTTGTTGGATCAAAAGTGAGTAATATTTGGTCTTTAACAACATACTCACCATTCTCCACCCAACGTTTTTCTACTTGCGCTTCAATAGCAGAAGATATCTCGATAGGAGAGCGAGAAATAAGTTGACCATATAGACGGATGATGGGTTTATGAGCATAAAGTTCAGCTTTCTGTGCTGTTACGTTCCAGGCTAGTTCTTCAACTTGGTTTTGCTTTGCTACGGGCTTAGTGCCGATTAACGCCATCACGATCGCAATAGCAACAGCCAAAATCAGGAATGAAATTAAATATTTTGTCAGAAAATTTTTAAAATGCATAGAGATGTTTGTTTAATTTTAACGACTTTACTATAGATGTTATTACAGTATATTGATATAAAAACAGCACTAAGAGAAAGATCAACCACTCTCACGCTAATGTTTTTATTGCAATAGCTGGCGGTGAAATTGCACACAATTAAATCAATAACTCGATAGTTTAAGGAATGATCATTTGCGTTTAAATTACCCAACACACTTTCTAAACTTGCTTATCATAAGCAGTCTATCTTTATTGGCAATAGCTGATATTTCAGCAAATTCAAAAAATTCAATTACCCACTCAAATTTACCGCAATTTTTTGAATACAATCGCGGACAATATGACAGGTCTTATCAGTTTGTTGCACATAATCAAAATAGCTACTTTGCATATGCACCAGAACATATTGCCATATTTCTTGCGGGGGAAAAAATAGACCACCAAATGACCATGAGATTTATTGGTGGTAACAAAAACGCAAAACTCCAAGGTAAAAACAAACGTCAGCATGTGATTAACTACCTGCGCGGAAGATCAAATCAAGCCCTCAATAATATATCTACATATGCGCAATTACATTACCGTGAAGTTTATCCCGGAATCGATGTACAGTTTTATTTTAACGACATGCTTTTGGAATATGACTTTGTTGTTAAGCCTTATGTCGATACTCAACAAATTTCAATAGACTTCGAACATGCTGATGCGATTTCAGTCAATGATTTAGGACAACTGGTCATATCCGTTGGTGATAAAACACTAATTCAACGAGCGCCGGTGAGTTATCAATTGGTAAATGGAAAACGTGTTGCTGTTGAAAGCCATTATTCGTTAAAGAATGACACTGTTGGCGTTGTACTGGCGAGCTATGATAAATCACTCCCGCTAGTTATTGACCCTATTATAGAGTTTTCCAGCTATTTTGGTGGTGAATGGGAAGATCAAGCAAGCGAAATAGAAACAGATAGCGAAGGCAATGTTTGGGTAGCCGGTGCGACAGCCACTAAGACTCGTATTACTTTTCAAAACGAAATGACACTTGAAAATACTGCACTTGCCACTTTAGAAGATACAAATACCGTCCATTTTTTTGATGATCTACATGGTGTAGGGCTACCTAATGATTTTAAAGATGATGGTGTGACTGTCGACATTGATAACGACACAAAATATACCATTGTTGATGGTGTACGTGAGGACACTGAGTTCAATTATGAGTGCCGCTATAACTATCAAGGGACTTTTAGTAATGATCGGATAATTACCGATTATGATGCATTTCTTACCAAGTTTAATCCACAAATGGAGCCAATATTTACCACCTATTTTGGTGGCTGTGGTAATGACGGGGTAAGAGACATGGTTATTGATGATAATGTTGATGGTCCTGGTAATAATGTCTATCTTGTTGGTTTCACTTTGTCAGAAGATTTTCCAGTAAAATTCCCTGCACAATCGACGTTAGCACCTTCTCGTTTTACAACTGAAGCTGATGCGATACAAGCCGATAGTTTTTACGCGAAATTTGATAACGACGGTGGACAAGTATATACCAGTTATTTAGGCGGGAATGGTCGTGATGGCGCACGTGGCGTTGCCGTTGATGCTGATGAAAATATCTATATCACAGGTTATACACATTCAAATAACTTAGCAACAACACCCTGTACAGGCGGAATTCAAGATACAATCGCGTGTGAAAATATTGGTGGTGTTGATGAAACAGCTGCCAATCAGGGTTCAAATGACATCAGTTTATTTTCCGATGCTTTTATTGCTAAAGTTTCCAAAGTGGGTAATGTTATCGAGTTTCTCACCTATTTTGGTGGTCAGTTTGATGATTGGGGGCAAACCATTGCCTTACAGAGTGATGGTGTAGTCGTAGCCGGAAATAGTGCTTCTAACAACCTACCTGTAAGCTTGGATGGCTATTCTTATATGGCGAAAAATCGCTTTTTTGTGGAAGTAGATGATAAGCAGGTAGAAAAGCCATGTTCACGTTTAAAGACAGAAGAATTTCTGGATTTACGTCAGGCTGATGCACACGTCTGCGAAGATGTTTTTGTTACCAAATTATCGTTCGATGGAACAGATGTGCTATTTACCACTTATTTGGGCGGAGATAAAGATGACAATATCTCCGATTTGAAAGTTGATAGTAACGATAATATATATCTCATCGGCACAACTCGGTCGCAGGGTGTGCAGTTGGAAGATGGGAAACCGGCAACCATAGACAGTTCACCACTGAGTGATCGTTATCCACTCTACAAACATATTAAAAAATACGATTTTGACGTTGATTCATTGTCCACCATTGCATTTTTCTCTATTTTCAATCCTAGTGCTTCTGAATTACTAATGTCGAGTTTTATTGGCGCAGAAGATGATGATGCAGGAACAGCGTTAGCAATTAACGAAAAATCTTTTAACGGGGCAGAGCTTATCGCAGCTGACGTTTTTCTAGGTGGTCATACGGTATCCCAAAACTTCTACACTCACAATGCATTTCAAAGCCAAAGCGCAAATAGCGATGTCTTTATTCTGAAGATAGCACTGGCGCTGGATAAATTTTCCGAACCCTACAGTATTGATCCTGAAAATCCTGGTGGCTGCAATAAGGATGGTTGTGATTTGTATGAACTGAAATATTCAACGTTAATGGGTGGAGAGAGCCTGGATGCATTAAAAGGCATCTCTTATTCTCAATTCGATAATCAACTCTTGTTAGCGGGTTCCACTTTTTCCAAAAAATTTCCGATGACAAGTAATGCATTAAAAAGTGAGATAGAAGAGATAACAGAAATAGAGTACGATCCTTTTACGAGAGCAATCGTTGATCAATATGGCTATTACCCAGCGGATACTTTTATTATGAAAATAAAGGACGTTGATGAATTTGTTGATTTAGAAATTGCTTTAACAAATTCGTTGGTAAACGAAGTAAAAGAAGATAGTTTTGTCACTTATAATGTGAATGTTTCAAATAACAGTTCCTCGGTTGAAGCAAAGTCAGTTCGCTTGATCGTAAATTTCCCACACATTTCTATTAAAGAGAAGCTTGGTAATTATATTAATTATGAGCAAGATGACTGTGTGTTAGAGTTAAGATATCTGTATTGTGTGATTGGTGATCTACCAGCAGGTGAAGAGAAAGCCATAACAATAAATATCTCAGCACGAAATAGTGGTAGCTTTGTCACTGATTTTAGTGTGATGTCCATAACTGCAGATGATAATGTTAAAAATAACACAATAACCACTAGTGTTCATGTCAAATCAAAATCGAGTAGCGCGCAACTGAGTGTGTTATTTTTAATGCTTCTTCTCATTTTTCCACTTTATCGAAAGTTGATTTTAAAAAACTAAGGGTATTCGTAATTATTTTCAGGCTGAATACCCATCGTTGAGAAAAACGAATAAAAATGATTTGATTTGATTTGAATTGATATACCGCAACCGGATGCAACGAAAATGAGCAGTAATTTAGAGCAAAACAAAAGGAATGCACAGGCATTCTATGACCTAATGTTCAATCAGTGTCAGCCGCGTGAAGCCATTGAAAAATTTTCATGATATTTTACCTACGATGTCATTAACGTTGATGTGATGTCCTAAGGTAACTGCTCACAGTGTTTTCAGGACAAGGCGTTTGGTGCTATGCAGGTCGTAGAAATCGTTGTCCGCATTCATGCGGACAACGAGCGCCCAGGGAAAGGTTAACAGCCTATTTTGGATACCTGTATTACACCAAGCGCTTTGCGCCACACAGGGGGGCGAGTAGTTACGTCCTAAGAATCTTTAAAAAATCATTTCAATTTTTCTATGCCGAGTTTCTTTAACATGAATTTTTCATAGATAGGCTCTGAGGTTCCAATTTTCATCTTGCGTAGAAAATATTTTTCAAACGCAACTTTTGCATAATGTACCCATTTACCTTTTTTAAACCAGTTAACATTACGTGGCGGTATTTGTGGTATAGCAACAAATGCTGCACCCGTGTCTCCCATGTCTGCCAAACATATCGCATTCCAGGTGGCACAATGAGAAGGTGCTTTATTGTTAATTTCTTCCTTAATATTTTCAACCGTAGCGGTTACCATGCTTTCAATCATATAACCAGTTTTTGGCGCGCCAGTTGGAATAGGGGTCACCTCTACAGGTGGGATTGCGATACAAACGCCAGCGGAATATATATTTTTGTATGTAGGGTTACGTTGATGCTCATCAACAAATACAAATCCACGTGGATTACATAAACCTTCAACATTAGCAACAGCGTCAACACCTTTGAATGCTGGTAAAATCATTGAATAGCTGTGTGCAACTTCATGTTGTTTAATGACCTCACCATCTGCGTTAACTTCATCGACGTGGATGAAATTTTCATCTGCACTAGTAATCCTTGCGTTGGTGATCCACTTGATGTGTCGATTGCGTAATTCTGATTCAAGCATACCTTTTGAATCGCCAACGCCCCCTAAGCCGAGATGTCCAATGTAGGGCTCGCTGGTAATGTACGTCATCGGTACTTTGTCTCGAATTTTACGTTTGCGTAAATCTGCATCCAGAATAAATGCAAACTCGTAGGCCGGGCCAAAACAACTCGCCATAGGTGCTGCACCAACGACAATCGGCCCGGGATTATTGATAAAATTCTCGTATTGAGAAAATGCAGACTGCGCATGATCAGTGGTACAAATAGATTGAGTAAACCCATCCGGCCCCAGTCCTTCAATTTCTTCAAATGCGAGTTTAGATCCGGTGGTAATGATAAGATAGTCGTAATTAACTTCCTGTCCGTTCGCGAGTATTAATCTATTTTCTTCAGCATTAATTTCTGCCACAGCTTGCGCAATAAATTGAATATCTTTCTTGGATAAATAGGGTTCTATAGGAAACGTAATGTCTTTTCGCTCACGCCATCCGACAGCCAGCCAGGGGTTGGAAGGAACAAATTGAAAATCTGCAGATGCATTAATCACTGTTACTTGCCCATCTTTTCCTAACGCTTCTTTCATTTCATATGCTGCAGGCATTCCACCAGTACCTGCACCGATAATGACGACGTGTGTCATACAGCCTCCTGTGTCTTTAATTGTCACGATAGATTCCGTGCGCTATGAGTGGTTTAATTTGAGTGTCCGACAAATTTTTCTGAAAGAACACTCTGTTTTACAGAGCTAACTGTTTGTCTCATGTAATCTCTGACTACAGTATGGTAAACATTATTAAAAAAACACACCAAGTAGAGGCGTAAATAGTTATCCTCATTTATTTAGGAAACGCATATTGCGAGGCGTGTGCCACATAAGGATTAATTGATGGTTTTATGTGAATTGGAATTAATTTAAGTTATTGTTTATAAAACTTAATGCAGTAGAGTGAAAAATTTGAATTAGAGCATAAAAGTTGACATCGCATAATGTTTAACCCGTTGTAATCCAAGTTTATTAGTCATATATGACATGCTAAACTAGTAATAACTGACAAATGTGACGGTTTTATATGGAAATCAAAACTAAAAACGGCCAACATAATTGGTCAGAAATTACATCTTTACTAGAGTCGATTCAGGACCCAGCGGTACTCATTGGGTTGGATTACAAAATACTGGCAGCAAATAGAGCCTATGAGCTCAATTATGAAACGACTTCGCACAAAGCACAGAAAAAGTTTTGTTATGAAATATCTCATCGCTATACACGACCTTGTGACGAAGCAGGGGAAACCTGCCCGCTAAAACAAAGCTTGTCGACCCAGCAACCACATCGCGTTTTGCACCTTCACCATACACCACGTGGGCAAGAGCACGTAGATGTGGAAATGCATCCCATCCATAATAAGGACGGAAAGGTACTTTATTTTTTAGAGACGATGCGAACAAGCAAAGTTGCCAGTAGTACTGCCGAAGGTGATGGATTAATCGGTCGATCGACATCATTCAATCAAATGCTCGAACTTATCGAGCGAGTCGCGCCCACTGAGGCAAATGTTTTGTTGCTGGGTGAATCAGGCACAGGAAAAGAGCTGGTATCTCAAGCTATTCACAAAGTCAGCAAGCATGCGCTAGGACCGTTTGTGCCTCTAGAATGCTCAGGTTTAACAGAATCTCTTTTTGAAAGTGAATTGTTCGGGCATGAAAAAGGCGCATTCACCGGTGCCAGTAACCGTAAGATCGGTTTAGTGGAAGTTGCTCAAGGTGGCACACTTTTTCTTGATGAGATAGGTGATGTACCTCTTGCCATGCAAGTTAAGTTGTTACGGTTGATAGAATCACAAACCTATCGACGTGTAGGCAGTACTGAGCCGCAAAAAGCTGATTTTAGATTAATATGCGCTACTCACCATAATCTTGAGCAACTGATTGAGGAAGGTAAATTTCGACAAGATTTATTTTATCGTATCAGCGTGTTTCCTATGCATCTGCCAGCTTTACGTGAACGTAAAGGCGATATTCAATTGCTGGCTCAGCATTTACTTAAAAAAATAGACCCAACACGTCATATTCAATTAGATAAGAAGGCACTGAGCTGTTTGGAAAATTATGAATTCCCCGGAAATATACGCGAGCTTCGTAATATATTAGAAAGGGCTTGTATATTAATAGACGGAAATACTATTTTAGTCAGACATTTACCAGATTCTTGCTCTCAGACGGAATTTTTCCAGCAAACATCAATTGCATTTTCAGGCGAAATAAAGTCACTGGCTGAAATTGAAAAAGATTATTTAAAGTGGGCAGTCGCACAGTTTAACGACGACAAAAAAGCACTGTCAGAAAAACTGGGCCTCGGCGAACGAACTTTGTATCGTAAATTGAAAGAATTATAAAATCAAAAATTGGTAGGTAATGTGTTTTATTTGTAGCTGACTGACAAAATTGGTATTCAACTCGAAAGTTTAAGTATTTTTATGCCAAATATGTCATGCGTACAGGAGGGTATAAAATCCAATTATCTAGATTAACCAGAAATAACAATACTTTATGTAATTGGCCTATGTGTTGCAAAATTACATTGTAACATCCATTTTTTTTGATTAATTCTGGAGGCTAGAATGAACAAGAATGTAGGACACATAGATCGCGGAATTCGTGTTGTTGTCGGTGCAGGAATTATTGCAGCTGGTGTTTATTTTCAAAACTACTGGGGTGCTATTGGTTTAATACCTTTTATAACCGGAATAATTGGCTGGTGTCCAGCTTACAAATTATTTGGCTTATCGTCATGTAAAGTGAATCAAGCAGCCAATCCTCAATAACTAGTTACTAGTACCTAACATGCAGTTCAAACAGAGTAATTACTTGGGGATTTAAGCTCCTCGAATAATTACTTTTTTTGTGATTAATATTTCGGAATGACTGGTGAGGGCTGGGTATAGCACTATGCTTCTCTCAATATAGTCTGTAGAAAAATGGTACAATAATGGGCCAAAAGTCAATGTTATACGAATAATGAGTATTCGGTGTATATTATATTCGTGGTTTACAATTCTTCTAAAGGGCTTTGTTCATAAGCCGAGCTTCTTATTCTCCAATAGCATGCGGATTGTTTCACTAATTCTTCTTTCTCGAGTCTCAATTCGTTTTGCACTTTTAATCCACCAAAGAAACTGCTTTTTACGAGAAGGAGATAGTTCTTCAAATTTCTTCTTGGCAGAATGATTAAATTTAAACGCCTCTTGCAGTTCTGGGGGAGTTTCTATTCGAATATCGACACTATCTAGTTGGTTCCAGGAGCCATTTTCTTTCGCAGTTTCAATTTTCTTCAAGCCAAATTCTGTCATAGCACCTTCGTTAATTAACTTCTCGACTCTGGACTTGTTACTGGCAGACCAATTACTCTTATCCTTTCTTGGTGTATATTTTTGCATATGTTTTTCATCGTCAATTCTTTTAACAATGGAATCTATCCAACCATAACATAACGCCTCTTCAACAGCTTCTTGATATTTTATGGATTTCTTATGGCTTTTTACTTTGTAAAATATTAACCAGAGTTCAGACACTTTATCATGATTCTTCTCTAACCAAGACCTCCACTCCTGGCGGTTTTTAAAAAGATTTTTTTGCATAAATGTTAGTTTCCAGATTTATTGATAATTATTTTTCTAAGAGAGCCTCTGATTAAGTCATCTAGCGAACATCAACGGCGTTAAATACAAACTCAAAATGCTCAATTACTCCAGTAAACTCGACAACTGCTCCTGCGTTGTTCTAACCACTCACATTAGTCATAGTTTATTTCCGTTCACCTCAAACTTTTAGTGATCTTACTTGCGTCGTTGGAATTGTAAAAGATAGTCTTTGTTCATTGATGATAATTTACTTCATGTTCAATGAGCCGACACAACCACACTATAGGCTCAACTCGCTACCAGTGATTGTACCTCTCTAATTTGACAATTCCCCAAAACTGACGCAATCTTAGATCTGCTTTTATTGAATCAGAAATTGAAAGGATATGTCAGCAATTTAAACGCATCTTGATGGTAATAATGCAACAAATGTTGAACAGCATCGCAGCCATTAACTGGAAAAAAGCACTTAATGATTAAAAACTGACTATTCCTAAAATAATAACAGGAAAATATAATGATTCCCCTCAAAATCGCACAATTATCACGCGTATTTATCGCGCTTCTTTTAACCGCATGCGCTAACGACAATAATGAAATCAGTGCAGATGTACGTGCTGATCTTCAAAAACTCGCTAATAGCGTTAATACCTTCTCAATAAACGGCACTAGTGCGAGTGCTGCCACTAGCAGAAGTAAGTCTACCTCTCTAGCGCGAAGTATTGACAACACCGAACAGGAAAGTGGCAGTGATGAATTTGGTACTTATACAATAGATATTGAATATTTCGCCGCCGATGCGACCACCCCAATTACCCCTGCAGAATCATCAACATTAGATAGCTATGTAATAAAAATAACATCACAGTTTCGCAATGATCAATATGAAAGCAATGCATCACAAAATTCTACTATCGAAAACATTGAGAATGAACGGATTCCAAATTACACATCAACCGGAACTGGCAGCGTTAATTATTACAACGATAATTTATTACTGACAGCAGATTCAATTTTTACCAAAGTAAACGCTCAAGATGGATTTTATTTGCGTTATGAAATGTCTTTTCTTGATCATAAATACTCATTCACCCTAGAAGCTACTTTAGATATTGATGTAATACTTGAAGCGGAAGATGAAACGATAATGCTGGCGATTACTAGCAAAATCTACGATGTAGACGGCAAGCATGTTGGGTATTTCATCTTAAATGAAGATGAGTCAGTCGTAATCAAAGATAATGCGGGCAAGGTAATACAGTCAGCTGGTTAATATGATGCATAAAGCTGGTTCATCTTGAATGATTATTTGTGGTGGGTTTTTGCATTAATCAGCTATTTAGAATATGCGGAAAGGTCAGCTTAGTACCCAGGCTGTGTGAAAACGAATTTGGTTGAACCGAAGGTTTAAAGTATCAGCAAATGCTTACACAACGTCGGTCTAACGCAACAAGCAGGGCATTTGTCTCGTTTGGTCATTTAAGCCATTAAATACAAAAAGTTATTTTTTCTTTTTTTTTGTGTTACGAAACTTTAAAATCCAAGAAAATGAAATAACAGATTAAATC
>CALZJE010000027.1 GCA_945787715.1 uncultured Ectothiorhodospiraceae bacterium
AATTTAAGTAATCCTGCTATCCAATTGATATTTAAGCTATATTCGTGCCTGTCACACTAATTAGGCAGAAATGGTCTCGAATTATAATTAGCACTCACGAAATTACAAGGGTATTAGCACCAACTGGCTTGATTGTCTGGTTTTTCGATTATTTCTTGAACATTTGCTGCAATAATGTTGTACGAAACATTCCCATAAAGTTTTTGCCGCCCTTCATTTAGTAAATAAGAAGGGCTTCCTTCAATGTGATGTGCCTCTTTGATTTCAATATCGTTAAAAAGTGCCGCCATTGCATCACCTTTTTTTAGATATTTTTCAATTTTGGTGCGCGGGATGTGTAGCTGTTCCAAGATTTCAAACTGAATCTGCTGGTCGGCTATGTTTTTAGCCTGTTCAAAAAAGTGAATTCTTGCTTGCCATAAGTATTCTTCAAAAAGGTTTCTACCACCGAATGCATCAAGCGGTTCATCGGAAATGTGTTGTGCTTTTTGCAAAAGTTGCACAGCTTTAAAAAATAGATGGCTATTTGCTGAAGACGCTGGAATGTTTTTAGTCCAAATATCAGGATGAATCTTCACATGCGGAAACTTCTCCCCGATAGACTTGGTATGTTCTGAAAATCCTGAGAATCCTCCTTTTTCCTTCCAGCCTTCTCCGATTCTTTTGCTGGTGCATGAAAAAACTGGAATAAAGTGATATTCAATTTCCAATTTGTTGTCCAGCTGTTTTTTAAGTTCATCTAGCCTAGCTTGGGCGGTATAAGCCCAAACGCATAAAATATCGGTAAAGTAGGCAAGTTTAACTTTTTTTTGTTTCATAGTTTTTCTCGATGCAAATGAGTTGAGTGAATTTTGCTCGAAATGAGTTGTTCGATGTCAGCGTTTAGAGAGAAATGGATTGCCTTTCATGGTAAAACGCCAATGTGCATTCCGGTCTTTTTCTTCGGCATAATTAATTCCTATACGTGGTGATGTTTCGGTTTGATAGTCGTTATGTTCGTCATTTGTTTCTATCCAGAGTTTCTTTCCCAAGCAGAGATCCCAAGCATTGAGGGTTTTATCAATATTATATGCCTGACAAAGTTTTGCAGGGCCATTGGTTAATGATTTTTCCTCAGTTATGTTCCGATGCCGCTTGAGAACATCAATATGATTTAAAGGCTGAATCGCTCGAAGGAGTACAGCTGCAGGATTACCTTCAGATTCTGTAACGATATTGAACATGTAATGCATGCCGTAAATAAAATAGATATAAGCATGGCCGGCTCTGCCAAACATGATTTCAGTTCTTTGAGTTTTTCCTTTCGAAGCATGGCAGGCAGTATCATTTTCTCCAATGTAGGCTTCAGTTTCGACAATTAATCCTATGAGTTGTTGTTGGCCGTGCTGTCTTATCAATTTTTTCCCGAGTAAAGATCTCGCTACTTCGAGCGTTGGTTGTTGGTAAAATTCGCGTTTGAGTATCATTTAAGGTGGCAGTGTCGAAGTAGATAATTCATTAAATAGTAAGTAGTTAAATTATTCCAGCAAAATAAAAGTTGTTGAACTATACTCCAAATATGGTTACTTTCCGTTTTTCAAATAAAACATAGGATGAGGATAATGAATAAAAAACTAACCGCATTAATGTGTACCGCACTAATGAGTACAGTAGCTGTGGCTGAAGATAGTATTGAGAGTAGTGTTGAGCTGGGTTTAATACAAACAACTGGTAATACTGAAACACAGTCAGTTAACGCAAAAGCAAATGTCATGATGACAAAGGGTAAATGGGGAGCTTCAGCTTCACTCGAAGCGCTAAATGTTAGTGGTGATGAAGGCCGTTTATCTGAAAAATATTTAGGTTCAGGTCAGGTTGCATATTCTATTACCAGTCGGAGTTATGGTTTTTTAACTGCCAAAGGCGAGCATGATCCATTTAGTGGGTATAGTTACCAAGTGACTAGCGCATTGGGTTATGGTTATCGTGCAATCAAAAAAGATGACATGGTACTTGACCTTGAAGCTGGCCCTGGTTTTCGCCAATCGAAAGTCAGAAGCTCAGGTGACGAAGAAGACGAGGCACTATTGCATTTAAGGGGTTATTTTGCATTAGACTTGAGTAAAACATCTAAACTGACGGAAGACTTGGTGATTGATGCTGGCGAAGATAAAACAATCATCAGATCTGTAACTGCAATTACTGCTCAAATTGTTGGTAATTTGGCGATGAAAGCATCATTTACGTTGAAGAATACCTCTGATGTTCCTCCAGGAGTAGAAGATACAGATACAGAAACTTCGCTTGCACTTGTTTACAGTTTCTAATATCAGGGTAAGCTCTTGAGTAAAGGGTAATTATATCTGGCGCGTATTTCGCTTTAGTTAGTTTATCCAACTCGTAATAAGCAGGTTTGTAACCCATATGGAAAAGCAGGATTTTAGCCACGAAGTTGAGTATCATCGCTCAACAATGGCAAGAATTACTTTGGTTTTCCTGGGTACTGCTTTTGTTGTAATTGGCGTAGTCGGTGTATTTCTTCCTATTTTACCAACTACGCCTTTTATGCTTTTAGCGGCTTGGTGTTATGCTAAAAGTTCTGCTCGCTTTTATAACTGGATAATGAACAATCGTATATTTGGTCCAATTATTCGGGAGTGGAGGCAGTATCGTAGTATTCCTAAACGCGCGAAATGGACAGCTTTAATCTTACTCTTTTCCACTTTTGGTGTTTCTATCTTTTTCTTTGTCCCCTATTTGTCTGTACAAATAATGCTTGGAATTTTATGTATATCAATGGCGATATTTATGTGGAGTATTCCAGTTAGAGAGCCTAATACAGATATATAACGTTACTCAGTGCGGTGTTCTACTATTTCGCCATACCGAACTGCTAGAGTGAATTATTTTTGGCAGTGAGTGCAATAATAGGTCGCTCGTTGATTGATAACTCGATGTTTAATTGGGTGTTGGCAAATGGTGCACGGCAAATCTTTTCTACCATAGACTTGTAATTTTTGAGCGAAGTAACCCGGTTTTCCTTCTGGGGTATTAAAATCCTTCAATGTGGTCCCGCCCTTTTCAATAGCCTGCTGAAGAATACTTTTAATTGATTTAACGAGAGTGTTAAATCGATTTAGAGATATTTTTTTTGCGGCTTGAGTTGGATGAATCCCTGCAAGAAATAGTGATTCGCTCGCATAAATATTTCCCACGCCTACGACAATGTGGCCATCCATTATGAAAGATTTTATGGAAATGGATTTCTTGCGGGACAATTTATGTAGATATTCCCCTGTAAAATTTTCATCAAATGGCTCTGGTCCAAGAGATTTAAGAAGCTTGTGCTCTTGCCAATCATCGGAAGTCCAAAGTACCGCGCCAAAACGCCTTGGATCGCGTAAACGCAGTGATTTTCCATTGCAAAAAACCAGCTCAAAATGATCATGTTTTTGTAGTGGTGTTTTCTGCTCAACAATATGCATGCTGCCAGACATTCCTAAATGCATTATTAATGTGCCATTCTTGAAATGAAGTAGTAGATATTTTGCTCGCCGCGCTGTGTTTAATACGACTTTGTTCTTTAATTCGTTGGCGATAAGTTGATCGATGGGCCAACGTAAACTGGCGTTATATATATTTATTGTCTTTATTTTTTGTTTGTCGACGAATGGGGTAATGCCGCGTAGAGTGGTTTCAACTTCAGGTAATTCAGGCATATTGTTTAGTTATGCCTTGGTGGGGTAAACGTTAATAAGCTGGCCATGAATTGTTTGGGTATTACGTAAATAATGCCGAGGTCTTTACGAGCGAGTTTTAATGTGTTTTTCGAAGGGATAATACTAAATTCTAATATATCACCAAGATTAATTTGTACTAATGCAATAGCAATTGCTTGCTGTCCTTCATAAATCTCGATATTTTCTGCGTCCACATTTTGCCAATTTTGGTAGAGATTCTTACTTTTCATGGTAGGTAATTGTATCGGAGGCTTCCGCTTCCATAATATTTTTAAATTTGTCACCGTATCGCCAGATTGGACTAGAGATTTGCTGACATAATCAGTTATAGGTTTAAGTATTTTACGATAGTGATTATCGTCGATTATGTACACTTTATTGTTGGTGAATCCATAATGGCGATTTGCAAATGGTTCACTATTGCCGAGTTTTATGATGGTATTATTGAATGTAATAGAAAAATTACTTTCTGATAGACCATATTTATCTAATTCTTCATCTGAGTCTCTTTCGATTGATAGTGCAGTTTGCTGTGAGAGCGTAAGCAATTGTGATACTAATTTTTTATTTGCGTTAATATTTATGTTGTTTACGAGCACAAACCAATCATCATTGTGCTTAGATAAATCTATTACTTGATCGGGCTTGTTGATGATTATGGAGTGTATAGAGCTAACATCAAGCGCAGTGAGTACTTCTGTTTGGTGTGAAGGTACGAACTTTGGTTTTAAAAGCGCAATAGATGCTAGGCCGACAATTATAATTAATATGGTGATATTGATAAATTTACTGCTGGATATCATTTAATCACTTTTTCCTACGGCGATACCAAATAATGATGCCGGTTAACAGTAACAGCAAAGGGATGACTAATAAGAAACTAAAGCCGATAATTATTTGGTTAGTCTTTGTTAATTCAAAATTTAAGTCGCTATTTGTTTTATTGGGAATATTGATGAATGTTTCATCTTTAATGAGCCAGTTAATAACATTCATGGCAAAATCAAGATTTCCAGCCTGACCAATATACGCATCTGAGGCAAAGTCATTATCACCAATGATTACAACTCTTTGTTGCTCCTGACGCGGTTCAATGTCATTTATGTCTGTTTCAAAATCTGCATCAAAGTCGAGATTCTCTTCAGCTTCTTCAAAACTGGGTGTGCGTGTCAGGCTAAGCCCAATAACCAAAGGTCCTGGAATGTCTTGACCTGCTTCAAGAGCAACATCAGGTGTGTATTCTTCAGTTTCAGACCAAGTGCGTGGCAAAGTTTCCAGTATATCTATGGCATCCCACTCTTCTGTTCCGTAGAACTCTAAAGCTTTGGCGGTAGGGAATATAGTCATGCTATTAAAGTTGTTTGTGATTGGGCTGTTTGGATATTCGGGGATTAGCGTAAAGCGGTTGTCGTCAATGCCAAGTAGCTGAGTGTTAGGATCAACAACCATGCCTTGTAATAGTTCAATACCCAATGCTTCAGCCAAAGGTTCAAGACCTATGATTTCTTTAGGTTCCAATAACCATAATAAATTCCCCCCTCTTTCAATATAATTGAGCAGAATATTAATTTCACCGGGGAGATAATCCTTTTGTGGGTCTGCAATAACAAGAACAGAAGTATTACTCGGTATATTTGGGTTGCTAGCCAAGTTGTAGCCACGAACATGTAATCCCTTAGTTTTCATGATTTTTGTCCAGCTGGAAAAGTCGTAATTTGAGTCTCCGTATGGACTTCGCTCATCATGGCCTTCGAGAAATAACACCCACTGTTCATTGGTTCGGGATAATTTATATAATGCGTTTGTTAAACTGAGCTCGGTGCTCGCCACGACTAATTCACTGCGATCTCCTACTTTTAAAAGTAGTTCACCTTCATTTCGGATTCCTAATTCTCTTACGAGGTCAGTCTCTTTGATTGGGTCGATAATCTTCAGAGAAATGTTAGTTTTATAGCGCTGATAGTTTTTAACAAGGTGCTTGGTTTCACTGATCAGAGCTTTGCTGTTTTTACTGATAAAAGCACTGATTTCTATGGGTTCTGGAATCTTTTGTAAAAGCGCAATGGTTGCATCACTAGGAGTATTGCGCTTATTATTTGTCCAATCAGCTTCGAATTCATGCTGTAAACTTAGCCATGCTAACGTGCTGATGAGAACAAGGAAAATTAACAGAAATAGTGTGTTCTGAAAGCGTATTTGTCGTTTTACTTTTGGGCTGATATGCATGATTGCTAATGTTGGAGTCTATCTGCGTTAAGTCTGCGTATACTTAATGTAAGAAAAGTAGTGATGAAAAGTAGATAATAAATAATATCGCTAGATTTAAATATACCCTCAAGAAGTGGCCGATAATGATTGAGTAAGGATAAGTAACTTATCACTGAACCAGCTTCGGTAAAGTCAGCAGACCAATCGACTATCCATAATAATAACAGTAATCCAAATGTGCTAATTGCCGCAATCGTAGGTTGATTCGTTATCGTAGACATAAACAAGCCAGCCGAAGCAAAGCTGGCTAGTAGCAATAACAGCGCAAGAAATGAAGAGGCAGCCATGCCGTAATCGAGAGTACCGCCTGCTAATAGCGAGAGTGGCATTAATGCCATAAGGAGTAATATTATCAAAATAAAGATCATGATCCCGATAAATTTCCCCAGTACTATTTCAGTAATTGAGACTGGTGCGCTGAGTAATAAAGTAAGCGTTTGTGTTCTTTTTTCTTCACTGATCAGTCGCATAGTAATTAGAGGAATGACTAACAATAAAATCATTGCAGCATTGGCAAAGATTGGCGTTACAACAATTTCTGTTATTCCTGGGGCTTCATTCATTGCCAAAAGTTGGCTTTGAATTTGTAGAAAAAGATCTAGCTGCCCAAGAAAAAGATAGCCCATGATGAATTGCACAACGGCTAAAATTGACCAGGCAAGAGGTGATAAAAACAGGCTTCTTACTTCGCGGGAGGCGATTGTTATAATCATGAATATACTGCCTCCACCATCACATCGTCATTATTAATAGAGCTATGCTCTTCGGTGGTGGTGATATCCACAAATACTTCTTCCAATGAAAGTTGCTCTGGTCTGATTTCGATAAGTCGCCATCCTTGTTCTACAGATTTTAAGACGATTTGCTCTGATGGATCGATATCGGGATTGTGGTGAATCCTGAAATAACCTTCTTTAGTTGTTGAAACACTATCGACACCGGCAAATTTGTGTAACTCTTCAGCGTTTGGTGCTTGATGAAAACCAACAAACAAGCTGGAGGACTGCATACGTTTTTGTAAGTCTTCAGTAGTTTCAGTTAATACGATGCTACCTTTGTTTATGATCAACACTTTATCGCAGGTGGTGGTGACTTCGGGTAAAATGTGAGTGGATAAAATGACACTGTGGTCTTCCCCTAGCTCTCTAATAAGAGATCGAATTTCTCGGATCTGAATTGGATCAAGCCCCACCGTTGGTTCATCGAGTATTACTACAGGTGGTGAATGGATTATCGCTTGTGCTATCCCAACACGCTGCTGAAAACCTTTCGACAAATTACCAATCAGGCGCTTTCCTACTTCATTTAAACTGCAGCGTTGTTTCGCAATGTTGATCGCTTCTTGTCGTTCACTGTGTTTTATGTGGTGAAGTTTTGCGCAAAAGCGTAAATATTCATCAACAGTAAATTCTTTATAGATAGGAGGATGCTCGGGCAAGTAACCCAAATGTTGTTTCGCTTTTTTAGGGCGATCGAGGATGTCTATACTGTTTATAGAAATCTGTCCAAAGCTTGGTGCGAGATTGCCAGTAATCATTTGGATAGTCGTGGATTTACCGGCACCATTGGGTCCAAGTAAACCGAGGACTTCACCACGGTGAATATTAAAGCTCAGGTTGTTTACGGCGCATAGGTCGCCGTAAAAACGTGATACACCTTTTACGCTAACCAATATTTCATCTGTTACAGACATATTTTCAGAACGGTTCCTGATTTTAGATCCAATGTTATCGGCGTAATGAATTCATACATTTGTTTTAGTGTATGGCAATGTACTAGGAATGCAATAAATTCCTGTTAATCTCATTTTATTTAAAAAATATTTTTTGCATAACTTGTGCATGGCCAGAATAGGCCCGTAATTTTGAGTTAATTTATTCCCTATTATTATGATGCTTACATTTTGCACAAAATATTCGTTTGATGAAAAGAAGCGCCAATCGCGTTTGGCTTCTATTGGCTTAGGTGAGGATGAATATAAACTCGCTGAGCAATTACAGCGAAATGTGATAAAGCCTAATCTTGATGAGATTGTAATCCAATTGTTTCGCATGATTCAGTTGGATGATGAGGCTGGAAAAATGTTTGTTCAGGGTTTTCGATCAGATAAATTAACACGTTTTCTTTACCGTTATTTAACGACTTTAGGTAAGAACTTTTCAGACGGCGCTTATTTTGAGCAAAGATTAAGAGTAGGTATTGCCCACATAAACGCTGGTGTAAGTTTTATCGCATTTCAACTGGCTTTCCGTATTTTACAACAAATATTATTAGATCATGTACCGGAGAATATAAAGAATAGAGGATTTTTATCAACATTCATTTTAAAAATTACATCGCTTGATTTAGTGATTGCGACTGAGGCTTTTGAGCATTATCGACTTGCTCAAAACCCGGAAGCGGCGATTCCCTCCCGCGGTAGTGTCCAACAACTGTTAAGTTCAGAGCAATTAAATGCCTTACTGGCGGCAAATTGGCGCGAAGCAAGTGGAAATTGTGAAACTTATGTAGGTTTAGCGGCTATTGATGATGATCAGCGAGTAGAGCAGTGTTATGGTCAGCAGACTGCGCGAGATGCACGCAATGGTGTTGTTCAGCGAATGTTAACTTCCTTACGGCCTGGTGATGGGCTTGGACAATTTGACGATGAGCATTTTTTAATAGTTTTAAGTAATACGACATATGAAAACGCCTATGATATTTGTCGCCGTGTGATGGATAAAGTTGCATTACATCCTTTCTCTGCTGATAAAATGACGATTCCTGTTACAATTAGCATTATCTTGACGTCTTACTCGCACCCGGAAATTCATGACGAGGTGCTGCCAAGACTAATGCAAGCACTGACAAAGATACAGGAACAAGGCATTAATCAGTTGGAGTTAGTTACAGATGCAGATACTGGGGGTTGATACCGGAGGCACATTTACCGATTTCGTGTTGTATAGTAATGATGAGTTAAAAGTCCATAAAGTCCTCTCCACACCTCAGACTCCTGAAAAAGCCATTATACAAGGCATTACTGAACTAGGCCTTGATTTTCAGCAATTAAAAATTATTCATGGGTCTACTGTGGCCACCAATGCTGTGCTTGAAGGCAAAGGTGTTAAAACACTTTATATAACCAATTATGGTTTGCGCGATGTTTTGTTGATCGGCCGCCAGGCGCGGCGTGAACTTTACAATTTGCAGCCACTTCCTTTTTCAAATCCTGTTAAGCGAGAAGATTGTGTAGAAACCGGCGGACGTGTGTCTGCTCAAGGCAAGGTTATAGAAGACTTATCAAAAGATGAATTGCTTGCACTTGTGGAAGAGGTTAAATCGCGAAAACCAGATGCAGTAGCTATCAATCTGATCTTTTCTTTTTTGAATACTAAGTTTGAAGAGCGTATAGAAGCAGCGATGCCAGATGACATTTTTGTGTCACGTTCATCGTCTGTTTTGCCAGAATATAAAGAGTATGAGCGCGGCATGACAACTTGGCTGAATGCTTATGTTGGACCGCTTGTACAAAAATATCTGCTACGGTTATCAAAAGAAGTATCGCCTGCAAATGTTTCTGTCATGCAAAGTTCAGGAGGTACTGCGAGGGCAGATCAAGCCGGTAAAATGGCGGTTAATATGTTGTTATCAGGGCCTGCTGGAGGATTGCAGGCGGCAAAAGCAGTCGGAGAGCAACTAGAATTATCAAAGTTGATTACCTTTGATATGGGCGGTACCTCAACAGATGTTGCTCTAATTGATGGTGATATAAAGCTCAGTAACGAGTCTAATATTATTGGTTTACCTGTTGCTGTTCCTATGGTTGATATGCATACGATTGGTGCAGGCGGCGGTTCGATAGCATCAATTGATAATGGAGGTATCTTACAAGTAGGGCCTGAATCCGCTGGTGCATCACCAGGACCTGCAAGTTATGCTAAAGGTGGAGTGCAAGCAACTGTTACTGATGCCAATGTAGTGCTGGGCAGGCTACCCTCCACACAAGCTTTAGCCGGTACTTTGAAACTAGATTTGAGTGCTGCAAGAATCGCAATGCATCCCTTGGCGGAATTTATGGAATGTACTGTAGAGCAAGCCGCGTTGGGTGTAATTCGTTTGGCAAATGAGCACATAGCCCAAGCATTGCGAGTGATTTCAGTGCAGAAGGGAATTGATCCACGTCATTTTTCGTTAATGAGTTTTGGTGGTGCAGGGGCATTGCAAGTATGTGAGTTAGCAGAAATTATGGGCATGTCGCGAGTCGTGGTTCCTCTAAATTCAGGTGTATTTTCGGCATTTGGCATGCTGGTGTCTCCTGTCTCCCGAGAGCTATCCATAACACATGTGGGCCAACTGGATATGCTGGATGAGCATGAGATTAATGTGCTATTTCAGCAGCTGCTTGATAAGGGTGAAAAGGAAATGGAGCATGAAGACGTGGAAATGCAAAAAGTGAAAAATCTATTGTCAGTGGATTTACGCTATGTTGGGCAATCTTTTTCACTTAATGTACCCTGGCAATCGATTATGCAGGCAAACGAAGCATTTCATCGTCTGCATAAACAACGCTATGGACATGCACTTAATGAAGCCGTTGAGCTGGTAAATTTACGTGTTTCATTGAGAGCAGAAACGGCGTCGTTAAGTTGGAGCGAGAAGCTTGAAAATACAGTGGATAGGCCGAAAACTAATGTGAAGCTCTATGCTATTGATGAGCCTGTTGATATCTGGGATCGGGAAGAGATCTCCCAAGGGCAAGTTATTAATGGCCCTGCATTGATAGTAGAGAAAGTTGCCACAACTTTTATAAAACCAGGGTGGGCTTGTGAAAAAGAACATCATGGTCATTTAATTCTGAATAGAGATTATTGTTCGTGATGAGATTGATAAATAGACAAAAACACACTGCGTTAATACATAGCATGTGTGCTTGTTTAGGTTCCAGGGTTTTATTTTTTAGATTGATTGTTGTTAGCTGTTTTGTGCCGCTTTTTTCAGCCTGTGATAACACTGTTTCTCACACATCAATGACATTAGACAGTAATGCTTATTATGCTGTTTACCAAAAAAGCCCCACTGATAAATGGCGCGTTATCTCCTATAATGATACGCGTTATGGTCTAAAAACCGTGACTTTTACCTTGGAAGACGATACTACGCCTTATACATTAGTTTTTGTTTGTCCCTCAAATCGTGGTGATAATCCGCATGAGATATTTGTTTATTATGCAACAGCTAAAGAGATGGATCTGGTCGATTTTAAATGCCGACGAGCGAATGAAGATATTATAAAGAAGCCAGTGTATGGAAAGGTGGAGGGTGTTAGTATCGTCGACTCAAAAAACAGTTTAGGAGAAATTGCATACATTGCTCTCTCCAAAGATGTTTCCCTTAATGCTCACGAAGGCTATGCAGCGATAGTACAGAGTGGTCGACGAGATGCAGTTGCGTATAAAGGCAAACAAAAAGAAAATGGCCTGGACGCAATTGAACCTGAAGAGTTTTATATTGAAAGAGGCGTTTTATTGGCATTAACAACGAACCCCCAAGCTGTAGATATAGATTTTTCGGGGAAAAAAAATGGTGTTTATGTAGGTAAGTTTGCAACTGGGGTTTCTTCATCGGTAGAAATTTTTGGGCTAGGTGATAATGAATCTGTTCGATCGAAACTTGGTTTTTTAAGTGGAAAAAAATCCTATTTAGAGCTGAAAGAAAGTGCTGCTACTAATTTCAGTTTTGTAGATGTGCCATTAACGCTGGCGGCGGAGGATGCGACCTTGGAAGAGAGTAATTTCCATCCCGGTGAGGGGCATGAGCTGATTGTTGATGTCTTTGATGAGAATGGAAGTGAAATAAAAAAATTTACTAAATTGTTTACTATTCCAGAAAATAAAAAACATGCAATTCGATTACCTACGGAATTAAGCGATAAAACAACAACGAAACTGAATAATGTTGGTAATTTGCAAGAAATAGTCTTCAACTGGAAAGCTTATCAGTCGAATGAAATGGCGGCAGAATTATATCGATGGCAGTTTATTGGTATTGCTGCACCCTATAATGAAGACGAAAAACCAGATGTTGATGTTAATCAAGTAAAGTGGTCAGTTTATGTAACAAAAGGATGGTTGGATCATATGAGTGAAACAACTGGTAGTTACACATTAAAGTTACCCACTGATTTTAATGTTGTCGTAAATGATAGTTTGGGTGATCCAATTTATGTTTGGCGTAAGGAATGGGGATTTCGTGAAAGCACTCCTATAGAATGGGAGATGGGAGCTATTACGATTAGCGCTGAAGGCCGTTCAAACGATGTTGTTGAATATCTGATGAATAGAAATTTCAATAAGTCATATAGTTTTTCCCAGGCTAATATTCGAGGATCGACTCAGCCCTAGGAGCCTCGGATTAGTTGCGACACTAAGTTTTATATTTTATGGAAATAGTTGTTTTTGCTTTGGTGGGAATTATCGCTGGGCTTTCTGCTGGGCTTTTTGGTATTGGTGGTGGATTAATCACTGTGCCTGCCATGATATTCCTGCTTCCTCTTTTTAGTGTTGATTCACATACCTACCATGTAGCTATAGCAACCTCATTGGCTGCCATTATTCCTACGGCAATTATGTCATCATATGGACATTACAAAAAACACGCTATTCGATGGCCTGTTATTATAAGATTGACTCCTGGGTTGGTTGCTGGTGGTTTGTGTGGGGTGTTTTTAGCGCTTTATACTTCTCAGGCTATTCTGAAAGTCGTGTTTGGTTTTTTTTTATTGCTTGTTGCAAGCAATATGTTTAGAAGGTCGATGCGAGAAAGCGTTGATGTTTTTCACATTCAGTCAGTCAATCCGTTTGCTGGACTAGCGATAGGTACAATCTCTTCATTGATGGGAGTTGGGGGAGGAACAATGTCTGTACCTTATTTAGTTTGGAAAGGCTTAAAAGTTCACCAGGCAATTGGTTGTTCGGCTTTTCTAGGTTTACCCATAGCACTATCAGCAACCGTTGCATTCTATTTATCTAGATTTACCGAATATGAATTAACTGGAGGGTATATTTATTTACCGGCATTAATTGGTATATCTTTGGCTGCAGTTATCGTGGCACCATTGGGTGTAAATCTCGCCCACAAACTCCCCGTCAAAACTTTGAAAAAACTCTTTTCTATCCTTTTGATTGTTGTCGCAATAAAAATTATTGCTGATTGATTATTGCGCATAATATTATTGTTTTCATGTAAAGCCCATGTTGTGTGGTGTTGTTATCGTTTAATCTGATTTTATAATAATTTATAAGGGATGGTTAATATTTGAATTTCGAACGCTAATGTATAGAATTTAAAGGAATAATAACTAAACGTCGTTATTACCGTTAAGGTTAATAGCTAATAGTTTATTTATTGTGCGATAACTCCAGTTTGTTAAAACTATTTGGTGTAAGTGTTGCAGGTTATGAATGTCTGTTTGTCGCTTGGCTGCTGATTTCTTTGTTACTCTACAAGATTACGGATGTATCTATGTTTAAAAGGAAGTTTTACATGAAAACAATATGGGCATTTTTATTATTGTCATTATTTGTTCCTACTGTTTTTGCTAAAACACTCTATGTAACAGATGTTTTGTACGTTTCAATTCGAGACAGTTACATGGAAAATTCTAACTCTATAAAGGTGTTAAAATCAGGCGTTATGTTAGAAGAAATTGGGGAAGAGCAAGAGGGTTATGCTTTTGTGCGGACTGAAGATGGTATTGAAGGCTGGATAAAGTCTAGATATCTGGTTGATGAGCCTATTGCAGGATTAAAGTTAAATAAAATTCAAGCTCAGTTAGAAAAATTGGATTCAGAGAATAAAGATTTCAAAGAAAAATATACACAAGCGAGAAAAAAACAGAAAGAAGCTGAAAAAGAACTGAAGCGATTGGTGTCTCAAGGTCAAAATTTGGCAAATGAAAATGCAAGACTTAAAACTCAATTTGCAAAGCCATTATTGCTATCTCAGGAAAACGAAAAACTAAAAGTGGATTATCAAACTTTAGAATCAGAGGTCTTGATGCTTCGTCAGGAAAATGAAAATTTTAAAAATACTTCAGGTAGAGATTGGTTTCTTGTCGGAGCAGGAGTAGCATTTATTGGATTGATTATTGGTCTAGTCATTCCAAATATGCGTTTTAGCAAAAAGAATGAATGGGCTTAATTTTTATAAATATGCGAGGTTAAGTCGTTAGGTATAAGCTGCGGCAGCTAGAGCTTCCTCTAATCCACCAAAGCCCCAGCTTTTCACTCATGCGATTGAGTAATTCTGGCGGGCCGACTATTCGTTGAAAATGTTTTTCAAAATGTTGTATATGTGAGAGCCAATGTTTCTGGTTTACCCCCATCTTTTTCATTGAGCATTGAATACTTTCAGGTATTGATGGTTCATTTTCATTTTGAATGGATTTCGCAGCCCATTTAACAAGTTTTATATAGTCTTTTATGGAAAATGAAATATTTTTCCCTTTCTCTTTTGTT
The DNA here is from genome assembly GCA_945787715.1 of uncultured Ectothiorhodospiraceae bacterium. Lineage (GTDB taxonomy): Bacteria > Pseudomonadota > Gammaproteobacteria > S012-40 > S012-40 > CALZJE01. The sequence continues at coordinate 14,486 of CALZJE010000027.1, forward strand.
TTGTCTTCTTCAAATGGAAGGAGTCGTTGAGTTGGGACTTTTTTTGAATAGGCTTTAATACGCTCTTTGATTGAAGTGAAGTGTGAGCTGGCAGGCGTCTGAGCGATACCTGCGCGGATTGGATTTAAATCCACATACATCATGCATGAGAGTAATGCTGTTTCATCGAGCAGTGCCTGACTTTTAAATCGCCCTTCCCAAAAACGACCAGTACACTTATCTTCTTTGTTGGATTGCCGGGCTATTGCTTCATTTAAACAGCGCATAAACCAGCTTATATCCATTAAGCGTTCTCGCCATGTTGCTATTATTTCAATGGCTTTACTCTTTTCAGCATTCGTTATATCTGTATTTTCTTGGTATTTCTCAATTGTTTGATTGCTACTAAAAAGTAGTGTCCAGCGATTTATGACGTCTATATCCTTGAGCCTTTTGTTTAATTCAACATCGATATGCAGTACTAAATGATAGTGATTGCTCATCACAGCATACGCACATATATCAATTGAGAATATTTCAGATAGCTGTTGGATTTTATTTGAAATCCATAGCTTTCGGTGATCATAGTTTTGGCCGGAAACTGGGTCTTCGCCACACAAAAAAGCCCGCCGAACGCAACGGGAGATGCAGTGATAGTAGGGGGTGTCTTCTATATATATCTGCTGCGTTCTGGCGGTAGTCATTGTATTACAACTTTTTTTGCTTCTTAGGGCTTACCTTGGGAGGTGTTTAATAAGTGTATTACCAGAAATTATAAATGTCAATATATGGGTGTCCAATAATATTTCCAATAATACTCTATCGAATCAAAAGCAGTAAATGTAAATTATTTAATCCAAGCTATGACTTTGATGGTAGCAACTGAAAAGAGAATGTTTTACTGTGAAGAGAGTGAAAAGGATTGAAGCCAATAAAATAGAAAATGTATGATCGTTATTTCGCGAATTGAAATATTTTCACAGTGTATATAAAAAAACCACCGCGGGAGCGGTGGCATATTGAAAGTAAAATGAATTTAATTATTATAGGAAGGGATCTGCATTATCATAGATAAGTGTAGTTGCGTTACCGGTTAGGTCAAATAGCGTGTGAGATTCGGCATTATCTGCAGTACCCGCCCCGTCCTTATCGAGTAGATCACCTAAGCGAGCAAATCCAAAATCTCCAGCATTGTCAACTTGTTGTGATACTAATACACGCTCAATTGCATCATCATTAACCCAATCAACAACTACTGAATCTCCGAAAGTTGCTTGATCTGTTGTAGCGCTCACACCAGCTGATACATCTGGAATCATCGTTCCAGACATGTAGTCATATTGGAAGTTTTGATTAGAAAGGCCTGTGCCAAGGTCGATTTGCGTTTGCATCGCCATTTTTTTACCGACTGAGGTTCCATCAGCAGAGCCTACAACAGTACCAGTTCCATCGAATATCGTATGTCGTTCATCTTGATATGCAAAGCTATCTACGATTGAAGAATCTGATGGTGTTATAGCTTGTGTTAAACTAAGGTTGTTAACGAGGTCATTATTACCACCGCCATTAGAGACATCATTGTGTGTAGCAGTGAATCCAAACGCAGCGATGAATTCTCCGCCTGAAGAGACTCCTGTTGTAGAATCCGATACAGTTTGAGTCATTTCTACCGTATTTTCCGTACTAGGATCATAAAATGCACCTGTTAATATGGTTGATGACGATTCTAAAGTACCACTTGAACCGGCACCTGAAGTAAGATCATTTATGATTTGACGTGTTGCGATACCATCACCTGAACCACCGGTCATTACAAAACTTTCTGCTGAGAATTGTTCTGAAGCAGCTTGGCCTGCACCACCTAATACGATGGTATGAAAAAATCCTTGGTTATCAGCATCTCGTGTCATGGAAACTTGTAAGAAACCATCGCCTTCAATTGGAGTGGCACCACAAGTAAAACCTACTGGACATGTATATTGAGTAGAGTTAATGGTTCCATCAGTTACACCAGAATGAGTTGCTCCCCAACCAAGAGACGTTGGTTCCCCAGCATGTAGTGTGAGTGGTAATGCAACTATGCCAAAAATCATCAAATTACGTAGTATGTTAGCTTTCATAAAAAAAGATCCTCTCATTCTTGATTTATTTGAACGCACAAGCATTTAGAATGCTTATTTCTTCTACTTCTCCTTAACAGCTTTTTGTCCTTCTGGATCATTGTTGTTTGAAACTGTTACAGTGATCTCATGTTTTTAATTTCCGATGTGTATTTAAAGTAGTAACCTAAAGATCTTTAATTCATAGGTAGATGCTCTAATGTAAGCTGTATCATCTAATATGAGTTGTTAAGCTTCTTCTTCGTTTCTCCTTTTACTTACATGGAACGTTTGGGTTGTGAATCATGCTACTTATCAAATCAGAAACCTCGATTAGTACTCACTTTAACGTCCCTGCTTGTCTGAGGATCAGTTGAGTTTGATTGTTTTGAGAAGTATCACACAGTTTGAGAAATTGAAGATTAAGACTGTGAAAAAGTCCTTGACAATGATTTTTCTAGATTTTTGGTGAAGTTGATTTCATCTACTCTGATCTGATCAATGATCATTTTTATAATCATTGATGTCTTAGATATTTAACTATGGACAAATACGGGTTTGTTATGTTTGTTATGTTTGTTATGTTTTTTGATAGACAGGTTGTTGATTGTTTGAAGTGAAGAAGAGTCAATTTGAACTTAGCCTGATTAATCTAAGCCAGTCATCAATATTGAAGAGGCGTTATTGTTTTGTTTTTGGGATTGGGTGTTGAATTTCTACAGCGAATAATTCCTCTGCGTCAACGGCGTCAAATTCATAATGTTGATTGCAAAATTCACAATCGATTGAAATCTTTTCTTGCTCTTCAATGATGCTGTGTATCTCATCAATGCCGAGTGATACTAGCATGTTGCCTACCCGTTCTCGAGTACAACTACATTTGAATTGATATTGTTCTTCGCCCAGAAGTCGAACATCATCTTCATTAAACAAACGATGTATAATTTCTTGCGCACTTAAATCGAACAACTCTTTGTCTTTAATTGTTGCCGCAAGTTGCGTAATTCGATTCCAGTCGTCATCTGTTGGATTGTTGTCCCCTGGGAGCTTTTGCACTAACAGACCGCACGCGTTATTTATATCAACCGCGAGATACAATTTAGTCTCAAGCTGTTCCGATCGAAGTAAGTAGTTTTCTAGTGCATGACTAATTTTTTCACCTTCTAATTCCACTATACCTTGGTAACGTTCTCTAGAATTGCTGTTGTCGATGGTAATGGCGAGTTGTCCATCACCAAAAAGCTCTCGTAAATTGCCTTGATGTACAGATTCATCGTATTTAGCTAAGCCGCGAATATGCTGTAGGCTTGTGCATTCCATTATCATAAGGCTAACAGGCCCGCTGCCTCGGATTTGCATGGTCAGTAGGCCGTCAAATTTAAGCGTTGCTGCTAGTAAAGAATTTGCAGCAGCAAATTCTCCTAGTACTTTGTTTACGACTTCGGGGTACGTTTTTTGGTTTTGTAACTGCTTCCAGCTATCATTGAGTTGGACTATCATTCCCCTGGCGGGGGTATTTTCAAAGATAAAACGTGTTAGTGTATCTTTAGCCATGTAGCCTATTAGCCTTTCAGTTTTGCTTTAAGTAATTCATTAACCTGTTGTGGATTAGCTTTACCTTGCGTGGCTTTCATCGTCTGACCAACAAAGAATCCGAAGACTTTTTCTTTGCCGCTACGATATTGTTCAACTTGTACTTCATTATTGGCAATAATTTCGTCGATAACTTTTTCAATTAGCCCCGTGTCGGTAACCTGTTTTAATCCTTTCTTTTCGATGATTTTATCGGCTGCACCTTCGCCATTCCACATAGCTTCAAAAACTGTTTTTGCAATTTTCCCTGAAATTGTATTGTCAGCAATACGTTTGATCATGTCGCCTAATAATTCAGGAGTAATAGGGCATTCACTAATGTCTATACTGTTTTTGTTTAATGCAGACATGACTTCGCCCTGCATCCAGTTGGCGCTTAGCTTTGCTTCGCCATCGGCAGCATTTACGGTTGCTTCAAAAAAGTCGGATATTGCTTTTTGTGCAGTAAGTACATCGGCATCAATGGAATTTAAGCCATGCTCGGTAATGAAGCGTTGTTTCTTTTCGTGAGGCAACTCAGGCAATGTCTCTTTAATCGCTTGAATATAACTATCATCCAGTTCAATAGGTAGTAAGTCTGGGTCAGGGAAATAACGATAGTCATTTTCATTTTCTTTGCTACGCATTGAGCGAGTTTCGTCTTTGTCGGCATCATACAGACGAGTTTCTTGAGCTATCTTTCCACCATCTTCAATAATAGCAATCTGGCGCTCAATTTCGTAATTAATTGCTTTTTCGACAAAACGAAAAGAGTTAATGTTTTTAATCTCCGCGCGTGTTCCGAATTCTTGCTGGCCGACAGGACGAACTGATACGTTTGCATCACATCGAAATGAGCCTTCCTGCATATTGCCGTCGCATATTTCCAGATATTGAACCAACGAATGGATTTTTCGCATATAGGCCACAGCTTCTTTAGCTGAGCGCATATCTGGTTCGGAAACGATTTCTATCAGTGGTGTACCTGCGCGATTGAGATCGATGCCTGTCATGCCATGAAAATCTTCATGTAAAGACTTTCCTGCATCTTCTTCCAAATGGGCGCGAGTGATGCCGATGGTTTTTGTTTTGCCACCTTCTAGCTCGATATCAATAGAGCCATGCTCGACAATGGGAAAGTAGAGCTGGCTTATTTGATATCCTTTAGGGGAATCTGGGTAGAAATAATTTTTTCTATCGAAGACTGATCGATTTGCAACTTGAGCACCCACCGCCAAACCAAATTTAGCTCCCATCGCGACTGCTTCTTTATTAACAACAGGCAATACACCTGGCAAGCCGAGATCTACTGCACAGGCTTGTGTATTGGGCTCTGCACCGTAAGCTGTCGATGCACCTGAAAATATTTTACTTTTTGTTGCAAGTTGAGCGTGGATTTCTAATCCGATGACGACTTCCCATTCCATATTTTTACCCCAGTCTCTCAGGTGATTTTGTGTGCCAGTCAGTGAGTGTTTGAAATTGATGGGCTATGTTCAATAAGCGTGATTCATCAAAGTAGTTACCGATGATTTGCAAACCAACAGGCATATTATTCGCCAAACCAGCGGGGATAGACATGCCTGGCAATCCAGCAAGATTCACGGCAATAGTGTAAATATCAGATAAATACATGGTTATGGGATCATTAGATTTTTCACCAATTTTAAAAGCGGTCGATGGTGTGGTTGGGCCCATGATGACGTCAACTTTCTCAAATGCTTCTTTAAAATCCTGACTGATAAGCTGGCGAATTTTTTGCGCTTTGATATAGTACGCATCGTAAAAACCGGAAGATAGTGCATAGGTGCCAATCATGATTCTACGTTTTACTTCTTCACCAAAAGCTTCGCCGCGCGAACGTTTGTATAAATCTTCAAGGTCAACGGGATTTTCACAACGGTAGCCAAATCGAACCCCATCAAATCGGGATAAGTTTGAAGAGCATTCAGCGGGAGCGACGACATAATAAGCAGGAACAGATAAACTTGAATTTGGCAGGCTTACTTCGATAATCTCCGCGCCTGCTTTTTTGTAGACATCAAGTGCTTCTTCAATGCTCTTTGCGATTTCTGCATCCATGCCTTTTTCGAAATATTCTTTGGGTAAGCCGATTTTTAATCCAGCTAGGTTTTTATTAAGCTCAGCTGTGTAATCGGGAACAGCTTTATTTGCACACGTTGAGTCTTTTTCATCAAATCCAGCCATTGTATTGAGTAAAATAGCAGCATCTTTGGCTGTGCGTGTCATTGGACCGGCTTGATCCAAACTCGATGCGAATGCAATCATGCCGTAACGAGAAACTCTACCGTAGGTTGGTTTTAGTCCGGTCAAATTACAAAACGCAGCGGGTTGGCGAATGGAGCCGCCTGTATCGGTACCTGTGGCTGCTGGTGCTAAGCGCGCAGCGACAGCTGCCGCTGAACCACCTGATGATCCACCGGGAACAGTTTCCGCATTCCAGGGATTTTTAACAGCGCCATAAAAACTGGTTTCGTTTGAAGAGCCCATTGCAAATTCATCCATATTGGTTTTACCCAGCATGACAGCACCCGCTTGATGGAACTTGTGGATTACTGTTGCATCATAGGGAGCGATAAAATTATTGAGCATTTTGGAGCCGCAGCTGGTTTTTACACCATTTGTGCAGAATATATCTTTTTGAGCCAGAGGAATTCCGGTTAATATTTCCGCATTGCCAGCAGCAATTCGCCCATCAGCCAACTTAGCTTGTTGTAATGCAAGCTCTGGCGTGACTGTTATATAGCTATTGTAGATGCCATCCAGTTGTTGGATTCTATCAAGGTAGGCTTGTGTAAGCTCCACGCTGGAAATGACTTTGTTTTGTAAGTCACTGGCTAATTCTGATATTGTTTTTTCGAACATATTTGCTCCGAAATTTAGGGGTTTGATGCTATATCTCACGGAACGGAAACTGCATCAGCAGCTCTAGGAGGCTGTCCGAGAATAGGTATCGTAGCGAGGGAAAGTCATTTTGAAGCAGATTTTTTGATCGTTTGAGACTAATAGCCGTAGCTATTTGTCGAAAAGGATCGGAAAAACTGATCAAAATAACTTTTCCGCAGTAGGTTCTCTATTCTCGGACAGCCTCCTAACGTGTGTAATTGCTGATAATTGTTTATCACGAATAATACAAATGGTTAGTTGTGATTGTTGTTTATTTTGCTTTCACAAGGAGTGTGATTTTATCTGCTCTGACTTGTCAGTCAGGCACTTAATTCAAAACATTCCTAGAAAAATCAAAATTCTGCGTAATCATTACTATGATTTATGAATTATCCGGGTTAGAATTTTTCCGATTATTCAATCACTTTAGGAACGAGATACAAGCCGTTTTTTGTTGCTGGTGCAATTTGTTGAAAATGATCGCGCTGATTCAGTTCGGTAACATTGTCTTCGCGTAAGCGTTGGCTCTCCGATAAAGGATGTGCCATGGGTGTGATGCCGTTTGTATCAACTGAACTCATTTGTTCCACGAGCTGAAGAATATTTGATAAATTATCAGCATAAGAAGGGATGTCGTCATCACTAATAGATAAGCGAGCTAAATGAGCAATTTTTTCAACATCTGACTTTTCCAGGGACATATTTCACTCTAGACGGTTTGTTAATTGTTTCGGACGTGAACCATACCATAGATGTTTACTTGCCCAAAAAAGTTTTTCTCGTATGCTGGCCCGGAGATTTTACGAATGTTACGTTTTCTTACTTGCTCTTTGATACACCACATGCTTTTTTCCAATCGACCGGACATACCAGTCCGGCGCTCAATCAGAAAAGCATGTGGTGTATCAAATTGCTGCGCAATAAATTCGCAAATTCATAAAGTCTCTGGGCGAGACTTCACAATCTGAATATAAGGATAGAAATTAATGTTTGGACGTGTTCGAGGTATGTTTTCCAATGATCTTTCAATAGATTTGGGAACGGCTAATACACTTATATATGTGCGTGGACAGGGGATTGTGCTGAACGAACCTTCGGTAGTTGCAATTCGACAGGAGCGTGGCCCTGGTGGTCCAAAAAGTATTGCAGCGGTGGGTATTGAAGCTAAGAGAATGTTAGGCAGAACACCGGGAAATATTACAGCAATCCGTCCTTTAAAAGATGGTGTAATTGCTGACTTTACCGTCACCGAGAAAATGCTCCAACATTTTATATTTAAAGTGCACGAAGCACGCTTTTTTCGCCCAAGCCCTCGCGTACTGGTTTGTGTGCCTTGCGGCTCTACACAGGTTGAGCGTCGAGCGATCAAGGAATCTGCCGCAGGAGCCGGTGCGCGCGAGGTATTCTTAATTGAAGAGCCAATGGCTGCTGCAATCGGTGCTGGAATGCCTATTGGTGAAGCGAGTGGTTCTATGGTGGTGGATATTGGCGGTGGTACAACTGAAGTTGCAGTCATGTCGCTGAATGGTATAGTTTATTCTGAATCGGTTCGAATTGGTGGCGACCGCTTTGACGAAGCGATTATCAACTATGTGCGACGAAACTATGGCACTTTAATTGGGGATTCTACCGCAGAGAGAATTAAACAGGAAATTGGAACTGCATATCCTGCGGATGAGATTCGTGAGCTGGAAGTTCGTGGTCGAAATTTGGCCGAAGGTGTGCCAAGAAGTTTTACTTTAAACAACAACGAAATTTTAGAAGCGCTTCAAGAGCCATTGGCAGGGATTGTCGGATCCATTCGTAGTGCGCTAGAGCAAACACCGCCTGAGTTAGGGGCCGATGTTGCCGAGCGCGGATTGGTTCTAACTGGTGGAGGTGCTTTGCTGACAGACTTAGACCGACTAATAATGGAAGAGACCGGTTTGCCGGTTATCGTAGCAGAAGACCCGTTAACTTGTGTTGCTCGTGGTGGTGGTAGAGCAATGGAATTAATTGATGAGCACGGTGGAGAAGTATTTGCCGTTGAATGAAACTAAATCCTGTAATTAATCGCACTCAATTGGCGCAAGCTTTTGAGACGCATAGCGGTATCAAAATTCCCAGGGATTACAATAAGGATTCCACGCGAATTTTTATTCACTGTACAAATCAATGTTATGTACTTCGTGTGCGCAATTGATTTCAGGATTTAGATAATGGCAACATACGTCGTAAATAATTATATAATATCCTCGTTCTAAGTAATTTCATCTCGATGGTTTGTTGATTGGGAGAGCTATAGACTGAGTTCAGGAGAGAACCATTAAACCTTTGTTTGCATATGGCCAGGCGGCAGGATTGCGTTTTGCCTTATTGATTTTCTTCTCATTGGCTTTAATGACAATCGATCATCGCTTGCACTATCTGGATAATGTGCGATCAGTGATTTCTATCATTGTTTATCCCATTCAATATATTGTTAGTTTTCCTTCTTCAGCGACGAGCTGGATGGGGGAGAATCTTCGATCACGCGAAGATCTGTTAGTGGATAATGAGAAACTCGACACTCAAAACGCTTTTTTACAAGCGCAAATGCAAAAATATGTTTCTCTAGAAATTGAAAACATGCGTTTGCGGCGGTTGCTTGATGCTTCCGAGAAATTGACTGATCGAGTATTGACCGCCGAATTATTGGCTGTCGATCTTGACCCCTTCAGCCATAAAGTGATGATAAATAAAGGCTTACGCCATGATGTCCATAAAGGTCAACCTATATTGGATGCTTCAGGTGTTTATGGCCAGGTTGTTCAGGTTAATCCCATTGTCAGCTCAGTCATGCTGTTAACCGATCCAGGACATGCACTTCCTGTTCAAGTTAATCGTAATGGTTTACGCACAATTGCTGGAGGTACTGGGTCTACCTCAGTGCTCAATTTGTTGCATATACCAAATAATGCAGATATTAAACAAGGGGATTTTTTGGTCACTTCGGGTTTAGGTGGCGTTTTTCCAGCGGGTTATCCGGTGGCAAAAGTAAGTGTTGTTGAGCCTGATCCGAGCCAGCCATTTGCGGTGGTCAAAGCTGAACCATTAGCAAATTTAGAAAGCAGTAGAGAAGTTTTATTAGTGTGGAAAGAAAAGAGCGGGCAGGAAAAAGCATTGGTCAACATTGAAGATGGTGGCAAATAGCCTATGGCCGAGAAAAAAAAGCAAGGTAGTAATGTCATTTTCTTAACGCTTCTTGCCGCGTTGTTTCTCACCGTTTTACCGCTACCTGAGTGGTTAAGACCTTTTAGACCGGAGTGGGCAACGCTTGTTGTTATCTATTGGTGTCTTGCTCTTCCTGTGCGAGTGAATATTGGTGTTGCTTGGGTAATGGGGCTAACCGTAGATGTTCTGACGGGCACACTATTAGGCCAACATGCGCTTGCGATGGCTATTGTTGCTTTTTTTACTGTTCGATTACATAAACAGATTCGGGTTTACCCTTTGTGGCAACAGTCACTCAGTGTTTTTACTTTAGTGGCTTTAGGCCAACTACTTGTTGTCTGGATTCGCGGAATCGCGGGTGATTCACCGGATTCATGGCTCTATTGGGGGCCATCATTAACAAGCGCTATTGTATGGCCTGTGGTATTTGTTTTCTTGCGAGATATTCGCCGTAAGTTCAGAGTAGCATAAGTACTTTCTAATGGCTGACACACAACTAAAGCTTAAAGATCATTTACGAGAATCGCGGATTTTTACCAGCCGAGTCATCGTTGCAGGTGTAGGTGTTGCTGCTCTTGTCCTCGTTATCTTGATGCGAATGATCTATTTACAGGTCATGAGTCACGATCATTTCACCACGCTCTCTCAAAATAACCGCGTAAGTATTGTTCCTGTGCCTCCAACAAGAGGATTGATTTTTGACAGAAACGGTGAGGTGTTAGCACAAAATCTACCGTCATTTTCTCTTGAACTGGTGCCTGAAAAAATTGATGACGTTGATGCAACCATTAAAGCGCTAGGCGAGATAATTAGTTTTTCGGATAATGATGTTTCCCAGTTTAAAAAAGCAAGAAAACGTTCAAAAGCCTATCAATCGCTGCCGCTTCGGTTTCGGTTAAATGAAGAAGAGGTCGCCCGTTTTTCTATCAGGCAACATCAATTTTCCGGCGTGGAAATAAAAGCACGTTTAATGCGTGAATATCCTCACGGTAGTTTAGCTGTTCATGCGCTAGGTTATGTTGGCAGAATAAATGAAGCAGAGATGAAAGTTTTAAATCCTGCTGATTACAATGGTACAACCCATGTAGGGAAAACAGGGGTAGAGCGATATTATGAAGATATATTGCATGGTGATGTTGGATTTAGAAAAATAGAATCCAACGCGCGAGGGCGGATCTTGCGTGTACTTGAAGAAGAGAGGCCAACGCCAGGGCATAATATATTTCTGAATCTTGATATCAATGTGCAAAGAGCTGCTGAAGAAGCGTTACAAGGCAAACGCGGAGCTGTTGTTGCTATTGATGTTAAAACTGGCGGAATGATTGCCTTAGCAAGCATGCCCGGTTTTGATCCAAATCCTTTTGTGAATGGAATTGACTCAAAAAGCTATCGTCAACTAGCAGATTCTGTGGATCGTCCACTTTTTAATCGTGCTATTAAAGGGCGCTACCCGCCAGGTTCTACCTTGAAGCCATTTGTTGGATTAGCGGGATTGGAATATGACGAGGTTCATGGTGGTTCAGAAATATCGTGCATCGGTTGGTATCAACTTAAGAATGACGAACATAAGTACAGGGATTGGAAAAAAACCGGACATGGTTCGGTAACATTGGACGACGCAATAGTAGAATCTTGCGATGTCTATTTTTATGATCTGGCGTTGCAACTTGGTATTGATCGGATCTATGAATTCAATAAGCACTTTGGCTTTGGGCGAGTAACTGGCGTTGATATTTTGGGTGAAACGACAGGATTGTTGCCTTCACGAGATTGGAAAAGACGCGTAAAACGTGAGGCGTGGTATCCTGGCGAAACACTTATCACAGGCATTGGTCAAGGGTTCAATGTGACATCACCTGTTCAGTTGGCGGTTGGGACGAGCATTTTGGCAAACTACGGGCTTCATATTAATCCCAAGCTGGTCTATGCAACTCAGGAGAGTGGCAAAGGAACATTAGAATATCTTCCATTAGAAGTGGTAGGCACAGTTCCTATTGTAAAAAAAGAAAACTGGGATTATATGATGGAAAGTATGAAGAGAGTTGTTCACAGCCATCGAGGAACGGCGAGAAAAATTGCCGCAGGAGCAACTTATACCATCGCTGGTAAAACTGGAACAGCGCAAGTGTTTGGCATTGCTCAAGAAGAAGAGTACGACCAAGAAAATTTGGAAGATCATCTTCGTGATCATGCCCTATTTATCGCATTTGCGCCTGCGGAGGATCCCCAGATAGCAGTATCAGTTATCGTAGAAAATGGCGAGAGTGGTGGCGGAGTTGCTGCACCTATCGCAAGAGTAGTATTAGACGCATTTCTTTTGAGGAAGAATACACGTGGCTAGATCCGCGCTTTCACAAGGCTTTGAAAGCAAACAAAAAACGGGTGCGCAAGATTTTTTTCAATCATTCCATATCGATTGGCCGTTAATGACTGGGATCATCATCCTCTGTGTACTTGGTTTGGTTGTTTTATACAGCGCCAGCGGTGAGGATTGGGCCACAATGACACGACAAATGGTTTGGTTGTGCATTGCATTGACAGTGATGATTTTGACTGCGCAAATTCCACCGCATCATCTTGAGTTTTGGGCACCCTGGGTGTTTGGTATTGGGCTAATGTTTCTGGTGTTGGTGTTGCTGTTTGGTGATGTTGGGAAAGGCGCCCAACGCTGGTTGAATTTTGGTTTATTTCGATTTCAACCCTCAGAGATGATGAAGTTCGCTGTGCCTATGATGGTGGCGTGGTATATGGCCACAAAACCGCTCCCCCCTTCTACTAAACGCATAATGGTTGCGCTGCTTATTATATTAATTCCTGTTGGATTGATTGCTAAACAACCTGATCTGGGTACATCTTTATTGGTAGCTAGCGCAGGTTTATTTGTGTTGCTTTTAACGGGAGTTAGCTGGGTTTTGATTGGTGGTTTTCTGGTAACGCTTGCAGCGGTTGCTCCGGTTGTTTGGTTTTTCTATATGCACGATTATCAAAGACAACGTGTATTAACTTTTTTAAACCCTGAAAACGACCCACTTGGTTCTGGCTATCATATTATTCAATCGAAAATTGCAATTGGTTCAGGTGGTTTATATGGCAAAGGCTGGTTAAATGGAACACAATCCCAGTTAGATTTTTTACCCGAACGTTCCACTGATTTTATTTTTGCTGTTTTTGCAGAAGAGTTCGGGTTGGTTGGTGTTGTTGGTCTGCTCGCAGTCTATTTGTATATCATATTCCGTGGGATGATCATTGCTGTGCAAGCACAAAGTACTTTTGGCCGTCTTTTAGCCGGTAGTCTTGTGCTGACTTTTATGGTCTATATCATCGTCAATATTGGAATGGTCAGTGGTTTACTGCCTGTTGTTGGTGTGCCACTACCGTTGGTCAGTTATGGGGGCACTTCATTGGTAACACTGATGATAGCGTTTGGTATTTTGATGTCGATACACACTCATCGTAAGTTATTAACTTCGTAAAGGAATCTGTAGTGGTAGTAAAAGTAAGAGTTGCATTGTTAAGCATATTGATTGTGACGTTGGCTCCAATGGGAATTGCGAACGCGAAATCACCATCAAAAAATCCGATTGTGGTTGAGTTTATTGATGATATGGCAAAGAAGCATAAATTCGATAAACTCGAACTGAAGGTGATGTTTGAGCAAGTGGAAATTTTACCAGAAGTCATTAAAAAGATAACCCGTCCGGCGGAATCCTGGCCCTGGTATCGCTATCGTAATTTGTTTATGAAGCAGGATAGAATTGATCAGGGTGTTGAGTTTTGGAATGAAAACGCTAAACAGCTTGCCCGTGCAGAGAAGAAATTTGGTGTTCCTGCACAAATTATTGTTGCCATTATCGGTGTGGAAACTAAATATGGACGACTGACCGGGACTTATCGCCTGCTCGATTCTTTAACTACACTCGTGGTTGATTATCCTCGACGGAGTAAATTTTTTAAAAAAGAGTTAGAGCATGTTTTATTACTGGCACGTGAGGAAAAAATTGATCCTTTAACCGTGCACGGTTCTTATGCCGGGGCAATGGGCAAGCCTCAGTTTATGCCTAGCAGTTATAGAGCTTATGCGATCGATTTTAATGGTGATGGGCATCGAGATTTGTGGAATAACACAGCAGATGCAATCGGAAGTGTCGCCAGTTATCTGAAAAAACATGGCTGGAAAGCAAATCAACCTATTGCTGGCGTTGCCAAAGTAGAGGGTGAGAGTTATAAGCGATTTCTCAAGAAAGGAATAAAACCGAAAGTTAAATTGAACGAAATTGGGAAATATAACGTCTCAACTGATCTTGATGAATCTTCAATGCTTAAAGCTGCATTGATTGAGCTGGAGCAAAAGAATGGCAAGGAATATTGGTTAGGGTTGCGTAATTTTTATGCAATTACTCGCTATAACCATAGTAAGCTCTACGCAATGGCTGTTTATCAGTTAGCCGAAAGTGTAAAAGAAAAAAAACTGCGTCAAAATATTAGTATGAGGCCTTAGTTGTTGTATCCTTATCTACCGACTTTTTTTAGGTAATGTTGGTTTTATATTACAATGTTAAATATGGACACGAAATTTTTCTTTACTGCCGTTTTACTCTCTCTACTGATAACCATTTTATCAGCCTGTAGTTCGTCGGGACCGAAAGATGGCGCGCCTCGTCATCTACCTGTTGAAGTTGCAAATATTCCAAACGCAATCCCCATCTATGAGCCGAAAACCAAATGGGGAAATCCAGAATCTTATGCAGTGGCAGGTAAAACTTATTACACATTGAAATCCAGCCTGGGATATGTGGAAAAAGGTGATGCCTCCTGGTACGGCACAAAATTTCACGGTAGACGCACATCTAGTGGTGAGCCGTACGATATGTATGCAATGACAGCCGCTCATAAAACATTACCACTACCTACCTACGTTGAAGTTAAAAACTTAGAAAATGGAAGGAAGATTGTTGTTAAAGTGAACGATCGTGGCCCATTTCATGCTGGTAGAATAATCGACTTATCCTATGTCGCAGCGATTAAACTTGGTATTGATGCAAAAGGTACCGGAAAGGTTGAAGTTCGGGCAATCAATGTTTCTACTGTTGGTCGTAATAGTAGTCAAACAAATAGTGATGAAACACTATTTGTTCAAGTGGGAGCGTTTTTAGAAAAGGATAATGCAGAGCGAATGCAGCTGAGATTAGCCGAATCATCAATAAATAGTGATATTCATGAATATATTATAAGTGCGACACGGCAAGTTTATAGAGTAAGAATTGGTCCGTTTGACAAGCGAGAAAATGCAAACAACATTGTCGATGATTTACAGGGGATTGGTGTACAGAATGCGAAAGTCATATCGGAATAACAGGATTAATAGAGAAGAAATGAGAGTATTAAGTAAAATTGATTGGTTAATAATCCTTACGGTTATTCTTAGTGTTTTTAGTTTTAATACATTGGCTATTGAACCCAAAGCACCTGACTTAGCGGCGAAATCGTATATTTTAAAAGACTTCAACAGCGGGAAGGTTATCGCAGAACTTAATAGCGATAATCGGATTGAACCTGCAAGCTTAACAAAGATGATGTCGAGTTATGTGATTGAGCATGAGTTGAAGAACGGAAATATCAGTATGACTGACGAAGTCAAAGTCAGTGAAAAAGCCTGGAAAATGCCTGGCTCTCGTATGTTCATCGAAGTTAACACCCGCGTTCCCGTTGAACAATTAATTAAAGGAATCATTATCCAGTCAGGCAATGATGCAACCGTTGCAATGGCTGAACATATTGCAGGGACTGAAGATGCGTTTGTATCGTTAATGAATGAATATGCCCGCCAGATAGGAATGAGCGGTACTCACTTTGTCAACTCGACGGGCTTACCACACAAAGATCATTATACAACGGCAAAAGATTTAGCGACATTGGTCGAAGCAGTTATTCGTGATTTTCCTGAGCACTATCAATGGTATTCGGAAAAAGAGTTTACCTTTAACAACATAAAACAGTACAACAGAAATAAACTACTTTGGCGCGACGACAATGTGGATGGCGTAAAAACTGGCCATACAGAATCGGCAGGATACTGTTTAGCTGCTTCCGCTGAAAAAGGTGGAATGCGATTGATCTCTGTAGTGTTAGGGACAGATAGCGAAAGAGCAAGAGCAACAGAGTCGCAAAAGCTACTCACCTTTGGTTTTCGCTTTTATGAAACACATAAACTTTACGATTCAACAGTCAGTTTAACCAATGCAAAAATTTGGAAGGGTGAAGTGGAATTTGTTCCCCTGGGTATTGAAGAGGATTTATGGATTACGATTCCGCGTGGAGAATATAAGTCACTAAAAGCTTCGATTAGTTTAGATGCGAAAATTGTGGCACCTGCGAAGAGCGGTAACACATATGGTGCGGTCAATGTCACTTTGGCTGGTAATCCTCTTTTAAAACGCGACTTAGTAGCGCTTAAAGATGTTAAAAATGGTGGTTTTTTTGGCGGATTAGTTGACGCTGTGAAGATGCGTTTTGAATAATGTCCACTGTTTTTTTGAATGGCGAATTCTTACCCGGCGATCAAGCGAAAATTTCAGTATTTGATAGAGGTTTTTTGTTAGGGGATGGTGTTTATGAAGTCATCCCAGCTTATAGCGGAGCTTTGTTTCGATTAGATGAACACCTTAATCGATTGCAAAGCAGTCTTAACGAAATAAAACTTGCGAATCCATTGTCAAATGACGAGTGGGTAACGATGTTGAATAGATTGATTGCAAAAAACTATGCAACTGAACTGTCTGTTTATCTGCAGGTTACTCGGGGCATCGCAGTGCGTGACCATGCATTTCCCACAAATACAGCAGCTACTATTTTCGCGATGGCAAATCCAATAAAACCAATGGACGCTAACTGTTATCAAAAGGGCGTTTCGGCAATAATGGTGGAAGATAATCGCTGGGCACGTTGTAATATTAAAGCCATAAGTTTGCTTCCAAATGTTTTGTTAAGGCAACAAGCAGTAGAGCATGGCGTTGTCGAGGCGATACTTCATCGCAGAGGGCATGTTACCGAAGGCGCAGCCTGTAATATATTTGCAGTATTTAACGATGAAATAGTCACGCCACCAAAAAGCTCTGAATTACTGCCAGGGATCACGCGAGACTTGATATTGGAGCTAGCGCAAGATAATGGATTTAAATCTGTAGAAAGTGAAATTACTCTGGAAGAATTTAAACTGGCCGATGAAATCTGGCTTACCAGCTCAACAAAAGAGATATTGCCAGTGACTATGCTTGATGATGTTCAAGTGGGCAATGGTCAGCCTGGTAAGGTTTGGAGTGCCATGAATGTTGTTTATAAGAATTACAAGAAACAGTTACACTCAGAGTCATTAAAGTGAATTCTCTTGAAACTTTAAGTCCATGAAATAAAAAACACAATACCTTGTTGACTTGAACAGAAAAATAAATCATTTTTTAATGACTATGAATAAACTCTTTTCAATAGCACAAGCAATGATTGGCACCATTCAAAACGAAAGGTGGGTTTGTTAGTGTATAGAAAAGATTAAAAAAACCCGCCCGTCAGAGGCGGGTTTTTTATTTCTGCCTCAATAAGGGTAATTTTTTGTCATTAGGAGGCAGCATGGAACTTGAAAGAACAGTGCTAGATGGACGTTTTGTTAGATTAGAACCACTATCAAAGCTTCACGAGGCTGGCTTGTGCGACGCCATTTCTGACGGTAAGCTTTGGGAGCTGTTTGTTACTTTAGTTCCGACAATAGATCAAGTTCCTCAATTTGTAGAAAATGCACTTGAAGCCTTTGATAGCGGCGATGGGCTGGCGTTTGCAACAATCGATAAAGCTACAGGACGCATCGCAGGATCAACACGTTTTATGAAAGCGAATTTACCAAATAAACGTATAGAGATTGGTTATACTTTTTTAGGAAAATCCTGGCAGAGAACTCAGATTAATACCGAAGCTAAATTGCTAATGCTTACTTATGCCTTCGAAAAATTAACACTTAATCGTGTAGAACTTTTAACAGATTATTTAAACGAAAAATCGAGAAAGGCAATAGGCCGTTTGGGCGCTAAAGAAGAAGGCATATTACGTAATCATATGGTTATGCCCGATGGTAGAGTTAGAGACTCTGTTATATATAGTATTATTAAGAATGAATGGGTTGGTGTTAAGCAGCATCTTATCTACAAACTACGATAGTTAGGTACTTGCATTTTCTTCTACACGGCGTTTACCGATTAAGCTAGATGATGAGTATTGCAGACTAAAACTACGAAATAAATTTTATAACTTTATGAGCAATCTTAATGACGAAAATGGTGAATATCTATCACAATATTTTAACGCACTAAATCTGCAGGGCGAAGAATTTAATGCTAAAGAATTTGAAGACTGCACATTCAATGAATGTAACTTAAGTGAAGCCACATTTGTCAAATGTCGATTTATTGATTGCCATTTTATAAAATGCAATCTTAGCGTCATAAAAATTGATCATACGAAGTTTTCAGAAGTTACTTTTGAAGAGTGCAAGATGGTAGGCATTGATTGGACTACAGCATCTTGGCCAAGGTTTGTGCTTCCATCCCCAATTAAGTTTTTCAAATGTATTCTTAGTGACTCCTCTTTTTTCGGGCTTAGCTTGGAAGAAATTATGATTGAAGACTGTAAAGCGCATGATGTCGATTTTAGAGAAGGTAATTTTAGTGAGGCGAATTTTTCTTATACAGATTTTACAAATAGTATGTTTAGCCAAACCAATCTTACAGCTGCGGACTTCTCAGAGGCTCTAAATTACAATATTGATATTTATGCCAATGAAATCAAACGTGCTAAGTTTTGCCGTTACGAAGCAATTAGATTGCTTGATAGTATTGGAATTAAGCTGGTGGACTGAAATTTTGTATGAGGACAGGTAATAGTACTAACTCAAATTTCGGAGCTCTTGTTATCTTGAAGGCAATAACCACGGTATTTGTAGAGTATGTTTATTGCCGCTAGTTATGTAGTAAAAAAATTGACGCTGAGTACTGGCCGATTTCTGTATTTTTACATAACATCGTGAAGCAACGAATACGTTGATATTTATGTGCTAATATTATTTATAGGATATATTTATTACGTTATTTTAATTGATGTAACCACGGCAAGATAATGACTAAAGACAAAGCTGTTGCCAGGCCCTTATTAGCAATTCACCGAGGGAAGGAGCCGATACTCGTTAGTGCGATTCACTCTGGGCATGGCTTGCGCCCTGAAGTGGAGCACATTATTCAATTAGACGAGCAACAGCGATTACGTGAAGAAGATCCATTTACTGATGCCTGGATTTGCATTGCTGACAACTTTATTCTACCCCAACGCTCACGCTTTGAAGTCGATTTAAATCGCCCACGTGATCATGCTGTTTATGTAACACCCGAAGACGCATGGGGCCTCGATCTTTGGAAAACTCCACCTAACGATACAATCATTGAACATTCGCTAGAAGAATATGATGTTTTTTATCAACAGCTCGGCAATTTACTGGATGAGATGGTGGGTAAATATGGCAAAGTCGCCGTCTATGATTTACACACCTATAATTTTCGCAGAGATGGAATTCACGCTGAGCCAATGAATCCTCAGGAAAATCCTGAAGTGAATGTCGGCACTGGAACAATGGATCGTGAATTCTGGGCTCCAGTGGTCGAAGCATTTATCAAACAACTGCGAAGTTTCGATTACCTGGATCGGCAGTTGGATGTGCGTGAAAATATTAAATTTAAAGGACGACAGTTTGCACAATGGATACATGCACACTACCCAAAAGATGTCTGCGTTTTATCAATAGAAATTAAAAAATTTTTTATGGATGAGTGGTCGGGAATGGGAGACCCAGTCGCAATCCAGGCTATTCGGCAAGCGTTAGCAGGCACTCTGAGTGGGGTGAAAGAGGCACTTTTTGAACTAGGTAAAAATCGATGACCCCCTCAGGAGCCGATGTTAATAAATTCATAGAAATCCTTGCTTGCCACTTTGAAGCGAATAAAGCGACTGATATTGCAACTCAGCATTATCGTATTCACATCGACCGACAACTTCCGTTTCTGATTTTTTACCGAAAGTGCGATGAAACTAGCCAGGCCACTCTGGATATTCTCAGTACTTTTTCTTCCTATATTCTAATTCCTGCCGATGATCAGTACATTGCTCAAAATAAAAAGCTTATAAACGCAATCGTTGAGCTGCAAAAAAAATATTTTGAAGGCAGTTTGCTTATAGAAATTTGGTTTAAACCTCTGAGTCACCCACTAACAAAACAAGGAGAGCCTAAGCCGCAAAAGTTTAGTATCAAGGCTTTTTCTCAAAACCTCTCTCATGCAACTTTAGAATCACTTGAAGCAGCTTTGCAACAGATTATTTTACGAAAGCGTAATGCGATTGTTGATGTTAATTATGAGGATTCAATTGCACCGCCGGGTATCAAAGCGTTATTTGATAACACGCAAAGCGAACCAAAGGTTAGTTTTCTCGGAATTGAAATTGAAGAGATGTATCAAAGCATTGAGTCTGATCAGATTTTCCCTTTCGCGATTAAAAAGTTAAAAGATGGCCTGAATAGAGCAATTAAAAAAGCGGTGTATACATTTTCACATGAGAGCACTTTATTCAAACCTGAAAATTATCATGTGTTGGGGCGACGGTCTTTAACTAAACTTGTTTGGCAGTGTGATAAAGCATTAACAGACATCAGTGAAAGTTTTGATTTGCTGTTACATGTTACGCCAGTCAATACCAGCCAAGCATGGAAGGAATTTAAACGTTCTCATTATCAAAAAACACCCATCTTTCATTATCGACCAAGAACTGTCGATCCCTCACTCTTGAAACGTAAACTTTATAACATTCCTATTGAGGATATTGAAGATCCAGCGCTTAATTCTTTCTTTACTTCAAAGCGCGATGAACTAGATGAGCAAATCGGCCTGTTACATAAACGCGAATTGTCTCAATTCCTATTTAGTTCGATTCAAATTTTTGGAGTCATCGATAAGGGGCTACTAACGACAGCAAAAAATATTTTGTGTCAACAATCAACAGTTGATCAAATTTATACTTCTGAATTGTTAAGTGCCGATCAGTTTGCCGCACACGCTGAGCAAACAATGGATTATTATCGAAAAATTGATCCTCAGTTTACAGCGACAGTAACTGTAAGAAACGATATTACTGGTATCTTGGTTTCTCATGGAAATTTTTTAATAGGCACTGATGCACAGGTATCAAAATCAAGATTAAGTGCTACCTTATCTCATGAAATTGGAACGCATGTATTAACGTATCACAATGGAATCCAACAGCCCTTCAGTCAACTATATTCAGGTATGGCGGGATATGAAGAATTACAGGAAGGATTGGCGGTACTTGGTGAATATTTTTCAGATGGCTTAACGCATGATCGATTGGTTATTCTTGCTGCACGTGTAATTGCAGTTGACAGTATTATCAAGGGTGCAAGTTTTGTTGAAACATACAATGTCTTGACCGATGAATACGGCATTTACCCTCATTCGGCTTTTTATACGACAATGCGTGTTTATCGTGGCGGTGGATATACCAAAGATATGATCTATTTACGTGGACTACTGCATTTGCTTCAGCTGATTTCAAAAGACATTGATTTTAATCTGTTATTCACAGGAAAGATATCATTTGAATATTTACCACTGATCGAAGAGTTATACTGGCGAGAAATTATCAAGCCTCCCGTGTTGCTTCCGCAGTATTTAGCAACGGAATCTGCCCAAAGAAAGATGAGTACTATTAAGAAATCGCCTAAGTTGGATACCATTATGGAGGGTCTGTAAGCCATGAAAATTGCTTTTGTGATAAACAATATATTGACTGAATGGCCTGATTACACCACGACGAATCTGGCTTATGAAGCGAAAAAACTTGATCATGAAGTTTGGTATATTAATGTTAGCGATTTTTCCTACGATTCTGATGAAAATGTTCACGCTAATGCCTATAGTGCAGCACTTGCTGATATGGCGTCATTGACAAGCTTTATTAATTCCATACGAAATTCAGATAAGAGTAAATATTATATTAACGTAGCAGAGTTAGACGTGTTGATGCTGCGTAATGATCCAGCAGAAGATGCTCAAACGAGGCCGTGGGCAAGGCTTGCTGGAATTAATTTCTCCCGCTTTGCCATTCTTAAAAATGTTTTAGTACTCAATGATCCTGATGGTTTAAGTAAAGCCATTAACAAATTATATTTACAAATTTTCCCAAAGGAAATTCGTCCCGAAACATTAATTACACTGGACAAAAAGCAAATAAAGGAATTTTCTGAAAAATGGGGCGCAATCGTAATTAAACCTTTAGTTGGTTCTGGCGGACGCAATGTCTTTCTCCTCAGATCAGAAGATAAGCCTAATATGAATCAAATGTTGGAGTCGGTTTCCCGAGATGGTTATATCATTGCTCAGGAATATTTGCCAGAAGCAGTGAATGGTGATGTAAGAGTGTTTCTCATGAACGGTGAGCTATTGCAGGTAGATGGTAAAATTGCTGCGTTTCGCCGTGTACGTGAGAACGGCGATATGCGAAGTAATATGACTGCCGGGGCGACCTCTGCCGCGTATGAAGGATCTTCTGAAAACTTAATTGATTTAGCCAATAAAATTTCTCCAATAGTAAAACAAGACGGATTGTTCTTAACTGGGATTGATATGGTTGGTGATAAAATTATGGAAATAAATGTATTTAGCCCTGGTGGAATAGAGAGCGCCAATAACTTTAATAACGTTAATTATACAGAAGCCATCATTAATAACATTCAAAACAAAGTGGAGCATCATGCTAATTATCCTGATTTAAATAATGTTGAATTAGCTTCGCTTGCTTAATGAAAATTCAGGTTTTACTAAACCAGAAAAAATGATGTAGCAACCTGAATGGCAAACTAACAGAAATATAGTGCCTACATAATAAGGAGATTGAATGCAAGCTAAAGGTACATTTGAAGTGAAGTTACAACCACTGGCGTCATACGCTCAAGGCGCAGATGACATTAATCTTGGGCGAATGTCGATAGATAAAATATTTAGTGGAGATTTAAGTGCAACAAGTAAAGGAGAGATGTTAAATGCTATGACGTCCGTGCAGGGATCTGCAGGTTATGTGGCAATTGAGCAAGTAACCGGCGTGTTATCAGGCAAAAGTGGCAGTTTTGTTCTACAGCACTATGGAAAGATGGCGCAAGGTGATAACTTTCTTTTGCTAGAAGTGCTTCCTGATTCCGGGGCAGGAGAGCTGACCAATATTTCAGGAAAGATGACGATCCGAATTGAAAAAAAGCAACATTTTTACGAATTTGATTACAGTTTTGATGGGTGAGAATGTGAATAAACACGAAAAAATAAATTATGTTGAATTCCCCGCTAAAGACATCAAAGCAACCAAGATATTTTTCACTGAAGTATTTGGTTGGTCATTTGTGGATTACGGCCCAGAATATACTGCGTTCTCGAATGAAGGTATTGACGGCGGCTTTTATCAATCTGATTTAGCATCATCCACTGTAAATGGTAGCGCGCTTATTGTTTTTTACAGTGAAGACCTGGAGCATACAAAATCAAAGATCGAGAGCGAAGGGGGAGTGATTCTAAAGCCGGTATTTCAATTTCCTGGTGGTCGTCGATTTCACTTTAGCGATCCTAATGGTAATGAGTTTGCAGTTTGGTCAGATATTGATTAGTGCTATCGCAAACGTTTACATACCAGTAAAGTTTCGTGAAGTTACGATATTGGGTTGATGAAGATTATTGAGTGCTTATATCGCTCGCATGTGTAAGGATATCAATTATTAGTTTGTTAATATTAAATGTGAAGGCAGCGCTAATAGATTTTTTTTAATGTGTTGCCTGTTAATTCTTGAGCAAAAACGTTAGAGTTGCAGGTGTTAGAGTGTCGTGACACCCTGTACGATGCAGAAAATTTCTTCCTGTTATCAATGAATTTGTGATTCTTGCGTTAATAGTGATGTTCGTTGTTATTTCTTGGCTGCAGATTTCTGACGGGTTTTTGCGACTTTTAGGAGGATCGCTATATAGTATTGTAATATTTTCGTCTCTAGAATTTAGTTGCCTTACTGTCATGTTAACGAAATTTTTGCTTCTCGTATAATAAATTCCCATATAATTCGGTTTCTAATAAAAATAGCGCTAATATATAAAATAGTACTTTTAAGTTTTGTAACAGGGTCCTAAGTTGTTATAGCGCAGTTGAATTAAAACGGAAATAATTATGCCTATTCGATTAAAAGTCGCAAATACTCAGGATGAGCTTGATGATGTTTTTAAGCTACGTTATGAAGTCTTTGTTGTAGAAGGCGGTCATTTTAATAAATCGTCGTTGGAAAAAGAACAAGTAATTGATCGATTTGACCAGTTGGATACAACTGTTAATATTATTGCCTACGAACAAGATGAGCCGGTTGGTACAATTCGTATAACCAAAGACTCTGATCATGGCTTACCGCCTGAAACATATTATAATTTTTCCAAACAAAAGAGATCTCTTCAAGATTCTTATAATGCGGGTCTATCATCCAAGCCATTAATTGTTGGCCCGAGCATGTTAGCAGTCGGCGAAAATTGGCGAGGACGACGTGATGTAACGCCTGCGCTATTAAAATTAGCCAGTGGAGTGGCAAAAAGTTGGCATACCACCCATTTTATTGCAACAGTAAATCATGATTATGTATCTCTTTATAAAAGAATCGGCTTTTATGCGGTAGACCATCCCGCTATGAACTCTACTATTGGCAATGTAATCGTGCCAATGGTTGCAGCGTTTAGTGATGTTTACGAGTGGGCTTTTGGTAATTTATTGGGAACAATGTTCGATCGCTTTTGGATTGACCGTTTTTGCGGTAATTTTGAAAGAATTTTACTGAGAGCTGGAGAAGTCCTGTTTTCAGAGGGTGATGTTGCCAACAATTTTTACATTATCGACTTTGGATGGATGCAAATATCACGAAGCGATCCTGAGGGTAAGCCGATTACTCTAGGTCATTTGCCGCGAGGCGCATTACTAGGTGAAGCTGCGCTTATTGGTGACCAAAACAGATCTGCGACAGCAACGGCTCCAACTAGCGTTGAGTTGATTGTACTGAGTCGTGAAGATTTTCGGATAGCTTTATTTGAGGATGAAGATGATATTCTGGATAAATTCCTGCGCCAGATTTCTGCCCGAATTCGGCGTGCTGATGATTTGGCTATGATTACAGCACTCTCTCCGCAAACAACTCGTGTACGCTTTTCCTTGAATGAACTAAGAAAAGTAGCTAATCCGGACAGGCGTCGTCCGGGTACTTGGGTAACCCGAATCAGTCTTAAAAAGTTAGCCGATTTGGCTTCAGTTGATGAGCAAGATGTTAAACTTGTTTTAGAAGTGGAAAAACTAGAGGGTCGATTGGAATACGGTCAGCGATCAATTCGTTTTCT
>CALZJE010000028.1 GCA_945787715.1 uncultured Ectothiorhodospiraceae bacterium
CCCCCTAACACTTGGGTTGCACGATTCAATGGCTTCTTTGTTTTACTAACGGATTTTTTTTCTGGTTCTGTTAAACGAACAATTTCTTTTCGAGTTAAACCTGTAAGCGTTGATACCCGAGCATAGGTTGTTTTTCGATTCGGGATGGAAAAATCATCATGGACCACTTTGACATAAACTTGTTTGGATAAATCAGAAAACTCACTGTGTGAAATACCATGACGAATCAACGTACGCACCAAAGGCGTTAAGATAGTGATTACAGCCTTAGCGATGTATGACTTAAATTCTTTCATGTGTAAATGATAGACGAGCAAATTGTCTCAATCAACAAAAAACGGAAAAAATTCCGTAAATAATTCCGGCAGACCTTAGGTTGTTTATTATTTGCTCTAAATAGGCGTGAGTCATTGGAAGATGAGAAAATACAATTATATTGTGCTGCTTATAATATGAGCAGAATTAATGTTCTTAAATGTTAGCGTTATGCTGGTTTTATTGTTAATGCCATTGTTTAGTGATTAATTTATTGAAGGGCTTTTTAAATATGCTTAACTTCATCTACTTCAAAAAGAGTATTGCTGCATTGTGTAAATTTCCATGTTAGAACAGGCCTCAAGGGAAAATGATAGCTTTTTCGATCGAAATTAAATTGCGTAATATTTTTCATTTTGTCTACGCAACATATATATTCCATCATTACTATTCTCTTTTTGAAGCTGTTGATCATTCATCTTTAACCACTGGATAGGCTGTAACGATTATAGAATTTATCTTGAAATATAATCCCTGTTGCGCGTAGACTCTTTTAGTAAATTAATTATTTCTATCTCGGACTTATAATGAACGGACTTACCCTCGTTACCACTTTATTCTTATCTTTGATTGCAGTAAATGGCGTTCCTCCTGCTGATTATCAGAAAGGTTTGGAGGCGGCAAACAAAGGAGATTTCGCTTCTGCGCTAAAACAGTGGAGGCCGCTTGCGGAGCAGGGACATGTTGGAGCATGTTACAGCCTCGGAATGATGTATAAACAGGGTAAGGGTGTAGCACAAGACTACAAGATTGCTATGAAGTGGTTTATGTTAGCAGCTGAGCAGAATGTTGCTGCTGCCCAATATAATATAGGAACTATGTATGAGGAAGGTGATGGTGTAACTCAAGACTTAAATATAGCCATAAAATGGTACAAACGAGCAGCGGAACAGGGATCTGTTCTTGCTCAGTTCTACCTTGGGCTGTTGTATGCAAAAGGTACAGGTGTAACACAAGACTTAAATGTAGCTCTAAAATGGTTCACGCTTGCAGCGGAACAGGGAGATGCCGATGCTCAATTTTATCTTGGTTTTTTATACGAAAAAGGCGAAATTGTTGCACAAAATAACAGGACTGCTATTAAGTGGTACGAGCTGGCAGCGGAACAAAGGCATGTTAAAGCTCAGTTTAGTCTTGGGGCTATGTATGCACGTGGTAGAGGCGTAACACAAGACTACAAGGTCGCTATCAAATGGTACAAGTTGGCAGCAGAGCAAGGATACGTTGAAGCTCAATACAATTTGGGTTTAATGTATGGCGATGGCCGAGGTGTTTCACAGGATTACAGTGTTGCTTTAAAGTGGTACAAACTGGCAGCTGAACAGGGAGATGCTCGTGCCCAGTATAATTTAGGGGCAATGTACATCAATGGCAATGGTGTAATACAAAATAATAAAATTTCCTTTGAGTGGTACAAGCGAGCTGCTGAGCAGGGAGATGCTTATGGGCAGTTCAATATAGGATACATGTATGAAAATGGCGTAGGCGTAAAACAGAATAATGAGACTGCCATCAAGTGGTATAAGCTAGCTGCTGAACAGGGGCATGCTGATGCTCAGAAACACCTTGAGATTCTGCAATCAGCATTAGATATTATGAACACGATAGACAAAGAAATAGCACAAAACACCAAGGATACTATCAAGCGTTACACGCTGGCAGCTGAACAGGGAGATCCTGAAGCCCAGTTCAATCTTGGATATATGTATTCAAAAGGCGAAGGTGTAAAACAAGACTATAAAACAACTATTCATTGGTACAAGTTAGCCGCCGAACAGGGGCATTCTATAGCGCAGAATAACCTTGGGATTATGTATTATGAAGGAAAAGGTGTAGTACAAGACTATAAAACTGCTCACCATTGGTACAAGTTAGCCGCTGAACAGCGATATGTCGTAGCGCAGTCCAACCTTGGAGTTATGTATGAAAGAGGTGTTGGTGTAAAGCAAGACTACAAGACTGCCTTCCAGTGGTTCAAGCTAGCGGCTGAACAGGAATATGCAAAAGCCCAGTTCAATCTTGGATTTATGTATGAGAAAGGTAATGGTGTTATTCAAGACTACAAAACTGCTATTTACTGGTACAAGTTAGCCGCTGAGCAAGGACATTCTATCGCTCAGAACAACCTTGGGGTTATGTATAATAAAGGTAATGGTGTCACACAGGACCACACGATTGCCATCCAGTGGTACAAGCTATCTGCTAAGCAGAATTATGCTAGTGCTCAGTTAAACCTGGGAATTATGTATGGAAAAGGTCAAGGCGTAATACAACATAAAAAGTCTGCTATTTTGTGGTACAAGCTGGCTGCTGAACAGGGGAACGCTCAAGCCCAGTTCAACCTTGGAGTTATTTATGCAAATGGTGAAGGTGTAACACAAGATTATAATACTGCTATCCAGTGGTACAAGCTAGCTGCTGAACAGCAACTTGCTCAAGCCCAGTTCAATCTTGGCTATATGTATCACGAAGGTAATGGTGTAAAACAAGACTACAAGATTGCCATCCAATGGTACAAGCTAGCCGCTGAGCAGGGATATGCTAAAGCCCAGTCTAAACTTGGGTTTATGTATGATGAAGGTAAGGGGGTAATGCAAGACTTCAAGGTTGCCACCCAATGGTACCAGCTAGCAGCGGAACAGGGAGTTGCTCGTGCTCAATTTTATCTTGGTGTTTTATACGCAAATGGCGAAGGTGTTGCACAAAATAACAAGACTGCCATTAGGTGGTACAAGTTAGCCGCTGAACAAGGACATGCCTACGCTCAGTACAACCTCGGAGTTATGTCTTATAGAGGTGAAGGAATTGTTCAGGATTATGCTACAGCGTATATGTGGTTCGATATGGCTGCATTCTATGGTGATAATAATGCGCAAAAAGCCATGGAAGTAGTGAAAGAAGTAATGACTGCCACACAAATAACAGAAGTAGAAAAACTAGCCAGAGAATGTGTAGTGAAGAATTACAAGGATTGCTATGGTATACCTTAATATGAATTATCACCATTTTTATTGTTATAAAATTAAAGATGGTCACTAAACTGCATTTAATCAGAAAATTTCTTCCGATATTAAAAAGCGATGCAGATTATCTGCGATGCTAGTGTTAAGACAAATTATGGGCAGAGTAAACAATATAATTATTGGCTTAGAGATAATAGGCATTCTTTTTCCTGTTTCAATACTTCTGTTTTTTTTGGGGATTCCTGCAGCACTCAAGCAATCAATCTTTTTTTTCAATCTAGATGAAATATTGATAGTTTTAGTCTCTATTACCAGTGCTGCTGTTACCATCTCCGTTTGGTTATTAGCGATTAAATATCTTCGCGGAATATCAGTTATCAACAAACGACATATGGCACATTGGGCATTAGTAGTGACAGGATTTATTATTGTGATAGCTGCTTTTCTTTTGAGTTATCTGATTCAGCCTAAGCCCTTTTCTGGGTTTTATGGTCAACTTACTATGTTCATTTTCGGTGCACCATTGCTTGTGCCAGCGGTGCATGTTTTCATGTCAGCGTGGGTCAATGACAAACGATAGTTAAAAGCTTTAATGGGTGACGGGTGAGAAGAAGGAATTTTTACTGCACACCACATACATTAGCGATATTCATGGAAGTGACAGAAAGTGATAGTAAAATCATCTCATCTTTATCTTGCTATTCTTTAATTGGCTGAAACAGGCTATAGTTTTTATACCATTTAAACTTTGTAGTTACTATTAATACATTGTTTCAATAAACCTCTAAGAAAATTGAAGATTTTCTACGCAAAAACGCCGATGGCCCTAGCGTGAAAATGTAAAGGAGTCAGGTCTGCTTACTTGCACTATTAATGCATTTGAGCAGGCCTGTCCCTGTTGTGCGCGAAACTTAAATCATTAATTACGATTGATAGTTAGTTAACTAAAATAGTCGGGAGGATAAAGAGTGAATATGATACTTGATCCCTTTGCCATCTTGGATTATTAAAGAAATATAAAAATTTATAGAAAGTTCTTCAAAAAAAAGGTGGCAAAATTTTACAGCCTTTTTATTTTTCCTAGGAGTCCGTCGGACTATGAGATTCGTCGTGAGCTGTTATAGCGCCGGTACAGTAGAATCATCCATAGTCCGACAGACTCCTAGTCTACTTTTTAGATATGCTTGAGTGAATACTCAATGGCGCGAGAAAATGTGAACATAGGGGCCTGGTATGGGTAATTGGATTATTGAGAATAGTGAGTACTAAATTCAAAAGAGATCTGTAGCTAAACAGTTAACAGAGTTCAGTATAAACTACAAAAATCAAGATAAAGCCATTTTAAAAGCGTCAGAAAGTGGTGGTTATAGTATGAAGGAAATTGGTGAGCATTATGGATTGTACTATTCTACCGTGACCCGATTCGTCTGACCAGCAGCACGCATTCCCGCCTTACATTACCAGATGGTAATGTAAGGCGGGAAATCTAGCACTAGACTTAATTGTATCGCATCTCTTCGCCAATGAACCAAAGAACTGTACGGTGTACTCGACAGTCGGTGCGGGACTATTGTTGGATGCGATGTAGGACTAGTAACATAAGTAAGCGACTGCTTGCGTTAGTTTATGGGAGTCCCTGCGCGCTAGGATGCTTTCCGAGAATAGACAGCCTTTTAGTCGCATTTGTAACCATAACACCGACCAAGTCAATTAATGGAGAGGCTGAAATAATGGAG
Source organism: uncultured Ectothiorhodospiraceae bacterium (assembly GCA_945787715.1). Lineage (GTDB taxonomy): Bacteria > Pseudomonadota > Gammaproteobacteria > S012-40 > S012-40 > CALZJE01. The sequence continues at coordinate 5,015 of CALZJE010000028.1, forward strand.
AAGCTGAAATGAAAATAACTCTGAAAAATGTACTTATCAATATCCTAGTCAGTGTCGTACTGAGCACTTCAACTTTGGTTGCCGCCAAAGACGAGGATGACGACAATCACGGCCAATTAACTGTTTGCAAGAAAAGCGCGAATCAAATGTTCAAGTCATGCCGCTTTGAGATAAATGAAGAGTTCTTCGCAACGAAAGCCAAATGCATCAATTTAGGTGATGCTGATGAACGAGAAGAATGCCTTGGAGGAGCGAAAGAAACGCATCGCGAAGATAGAAAAGTTTGCGGTGAACAAAGAGAAGCTCGAAAGGAGGTTTGCGAGTTGCTGGGTGAGAATCGTTATGATCCTGAGGGACTACTGGATAGCGACAATTTCGTTAAGAACCCCGATGGTTCAAACCCATACTTTTCACTGGAACCAGGACATACCTATGTCGCGCGTGCCGGCGAAGATTTTGAGGAGACTATTGTCGTCACCGTAACAGATAAAGTGCGTGAAGTGTTGGGTGTAAATTGCCGTATTGTGGTTGATGTCGTTCTGGTGAAAGAGGATGACAAATTCGTCGCGGTGGAGGTTACTGACGACTACTATGCCCTAGCGCTTAACAGTGATGTGCATTACTGCGGTGAAGTTGCACGTAATTTTGAAGACGGTGCATTGGTTGACCTTGACGGCTCATTTGAAGCCGGTCGCGACCTTGCCAAGTCTGGTATCCTTATCAAAGCCCAACCCATTGCGGGCGACGCACACCGGCAAGAGTACCTACTTGGTGAAGCTGAAGACGTGATTCAATACGTCGCTGGGGTGGATAACTTGACCTCAGTGGGAGAAGGTGAGGGCGGTGAAAATCCCAACTTTCCCTGTGGCGGGAACTGCGTGAAGACCGAGGAATTTATCCCGCCTGAACCTGATGCGGGCGAGTTTAAATACTTCATAGCTGGGACTGGTTTCGTGCTTGGTGTGAGTCTTGAAGATGGATTTCCTACTGGTGAACGCGATGAAGTGTTATGTATCGGACAGTCACTGGATGTACTAGACAACCCAGATTGTGATATTGGCAATACGGAGGACTTATTGGCACAGTTATGTAAATTATCACCTATTGCATTTTGTAAGTAAAAATAACTAGGTAAAGCACCAGAATCTGGTGGTCTTTATATTTTCTTCAAAGAACTACCTAAAATCTCTACAGCCTTCATATATCAAAGGCTGTAGAGATACTCTAATTTCGGAAATGCGTAACTATAATGAATCCGCTGTTAAATGTCCGTTGTATGCAATAGTTAGTAATAAGTACTATTCTGACTTACTTTTGCTTTCACAAATTGCTACAGGGGGCTTTACAACCGAGCAATCTGAAGCTAAACCAGTAAAATCATTTTATATGCAGACTGTGATTAAATTGTGTAACTGTCTATGGAAGCCGCGTTGAGCGCTGAACTCGGGTAGACGCCTTTAAAAAAAGGGAGGCCTTTTGAGGTGTGGTTTTTTTGTTGCATACTCTCTTACATCAGTGATATCCAAGGAAGTTACAGAAAGTGGTAGTGAAATTGCTTCATCTTTATCCTACTATTCTTTAATTGTCTGAAAACAGGCTATAGCGTTTATTCCATTTAAGCGTCACAGTAACCAATAAATCAATGTTTAATCAAACCTTCAAAAATATCGACGGATTTCTGTGCAAAAATACGGGTTGCCTCAGCGTGAAAACGTATAAGCTATCTAATGTTAAAAATTCATTATTAAGAGATTAATAGTTTATTCAATAATGAATATTTTTCATACTCTAAAGTTACTACTCCCCGCTATACTTCCTTCTTGGAACTTTTTTGATGTCATTGCGCCTTCACCGCGTGTTCAATTTATATTGTTGAATAAGGAAAACGAACCATTGGGTGAGTGGTAGGAATTTCGTCCGAGACCGAAAAACTTATCTTTTTTACAAATGTTACGACGAATATTTTGGAATCCAGAATGGAATGAATCGCTATTTTTAGTGAGCTGTGCTGAACGCCTCATGCAAAACCCCACAGAATTCTCCGCCAAGCACAGTGAAGATGAGATATTGAATCGTATTATACGCGATCTAAAAAATAACTCTTCAATACTCGACTTAGTGGCGGCTGAATATCTGCAGTTTCGCCTGATGTTTGTTTATAGAGAAGATTCACAGCTTCAACAGGAAATCACCTACCACTCACGCCTTCAATCGTTGGTTGTCGAGGATGTTGAATGAGTCTCTTCCTTAATTTTGACCTCAACTTAGGCCTCAACTTTGGCCTTAACTTAGGCCTCAACATTGACTTTATCGAAGCAATTCGATTAACAGAAGTATTGATGGGTTTTGCTTTCGCACAACAAAGTTTAGAGTATTTGAAATTTGCAGGGCGGGAGCGCATTTTATTTGTAGTACGCCTTGCATTAGCTATTTTGTTAGTCATAGGTTTTCAAAGCGCTTGGGTTCTAGTTTTGTTATTACTAATAGGGTTAGCGATGTTGCATCGTTTCCAAGGTCCATATAATGGCGGTTCTGATCGAATCGGTTTGTTGATTTTATGTTGTCTATGCTTGGTGCATTTTGCACCCACACAATATTGGAAAGAGGTTGCATTTGGTTATCTCGCGCTACAAACAATTTTGTCGTATTTTATGTCAGGATGGGTAAAAATTGTTAATACAGAATGGCGTACTGGGCGGGCCTTATGTGATGTTTTTCAATTTTCAGCCTATCCGATTAGTGAGTCATTAAGAGGTTGCTCTAGCTCACCGAGGTTACTTTTTTTAATGGCGTGGAGTGTCATGTTGTTTGAAATGCTTTTTCCTTTATCTCTATTTTCAGATGTTGGTTTAATCATTGCGCTAATCATAGCTGCCAGTTTTCATTTTACCAATGCGTGTGTTTTTGGTTTGAATAGATTTTTCTTAATCTGGATAGCTGCTTATCCATCTATATTGTGGCTTCAATCACGGGTTTTTACGACAAGTTAAACGGAGGATCGTGGGAAGGAGTAAAAGAAAGATTTGTGAAGTGATAAGAGGCCAGGTGGATAAGTTAAAAAGCGAAACAATTTTGGACTAATCTGTCGATGTTTTACTTGGCTGTTTTCTATAAATTTGAGCTAAAAGTCAACGACTGCTGTAAATGTCACTTGATCCCATCCATCAGCAGTTTTCATCGGAGAATCTTCATCTGGAATATGAAATAAGGATAGGCTTGTCCTTATTTGCCAGCGATCGGTTATTTTGTAACTGGCATATGCGCTATGTATTTGATCGTTATATTTCCAGTCATAACTGGCAAAGTAAACGAGATTGATAAGTTTATTCATTATATTTTTAGATAGGCGTATCCCTGATTGTTGAGTTGAGCTGCTTTGTCCTAAGCTAAGTGTGGGAGGGTTGAGTAATTTTGAGTAGCTGGTTTCGAAAGTGATTAAATACAGCCCGTAGGCGTCATAGTCAAATCCAGCACCTATCGATATTAAATATAAAAATTCTCTAAATTATTTATTCATATACTTATACTTCAAGCTTTAGCAGCTTAAAGTTCGAAAAATATTCTTCGACAAATGAAGTGGGAACAGTGGGAAAGCTAAAAGGACATAGCGCATTCAGATTCATTTCTTATGAGAAATACGCCAGATGTCGGAAATGATTTTATTATTATTATCCCATTAGTTATTTATGAGGTGTATAATTGACCAACCATGTTGTTTTTCAAATAGCGATAATCAGAGGTGATTAACAAATACTATACAATATAATGTCGAATTAGCATAAAAATTTTTTGACTAATTCTGAAAATATAAATATTCAGCTACTAACTCACCAGAATAAGTAAAAATATGCTACGTATTATCTCTATAGCTAGAGCATTAACAACTATCGAAAATCCAGGTTATTATTTTATACTGGTAACTGGCCTGTTTATATCGACTCTTCATTTCAATGTATTCTATTACAGCCATGACACGCCAAAATGGTTTGTGTTTGATATCGCCACTACCTTATTTGTTGCCTATTCGTTAAGAAATCAAAAACAGATTCAATTTTCCTACCTGGGTGCATTGGTTCTCACGCTTATTTATTTGATGGTGATTAGTCTTTGGTGGGCGCCACATAAAGTGGCAGGTGTCGAGTTTATACTGCGATTCACAAATGCTGCTCTTGTTATTTATTGTTTGCTGAAGCGATACTCTCAAGAAAAGCTGCTGGAGATTGTTTTAAATACTATTTTTATATCTGCATTGGGTTTTAGCTGTCTCTTTATACTTGAACGATACATTCTCGAACTATCATTCAATGTGGGTACATTTTCCCCCATCGGTTTTATTAATAATACTTCAGCGGTGTTCAATATCTGGGTACCTGGTCTGGTAATCTATGCCGTAACTTATCAAAAAAATCGGACAAAACTCGTATTAAGTATTTTTACATTATTGGTTGTTATCAGTGTGCTTATGGAAGCGGGTACAAGAGGGGCGATTCTTGGTTTAAGTCTCAGTGAACTAGTTATTTTCTTAATAGTTTTGCGTAAGAACGCTAAACAGGCAGTTGCATTCTTAACCATTACTGCGTTGTTGCTATTAGGCATCGGGATTTATAACGTCTCTGATTCACTGCAAAACGGTCGCCTGGATGCTAAGTTGAGCGTTATGAAAAATAGTATCGGTCAGGCAGGGGAGTCTCGAATTAACATGCTCCAGAATACCTGGCAGATGACTCTAGATAATCCGTTTGGTGTTGGCGTCAATAATTTCGAATATATACACCCTAAATATGCGCAGGTTGGTACTCAAGGGGCTTCTTCTTTTGTCAATGAAAATCAAATTTTACGTACACCGCACAACATATTAGTTAAGATTTTTAGTGAATTAGGCCTCATTGGCGGTTCACTTTTTACTATATTAATCATTTTTTGTTTTTTTGTAGCAATTTATAATGCGTTTAAGGGCTGTTACATCGATAAATGGCTGTTTGTAGGAGTATCTGCCACGTTATTTCATACCATGGTTAGTGCTGTATTGTTAACGCCAGCGAGTTTGTTCTTCTTTGTGTTATTAATGACGGCAGTAATTAAGCGATCTATGCTTCAGAATAGAGTTGAACGTAGGTTTAGATTGCGGCTTCCATTAATAATTAAAGGGTCGTATTTAACAATTATTATTTTTTCTTGCTCAATGGTTTTTTCAGAGTACTTTGCGTTTAAAGGGCGTACAGATTACGATGGGGATTACCTGATTGAGGCTGTGAAGTTTAATCCTCAAAATGATAGAGCTTTGCTGAATCTTTCTCAATATTATTATTATAGAAACAAAGACTTAGAAGCCAGCCTGGATAGCATAGATCGTTTTTTAAGCCTATACCCTTACCATATTGCTGGGTTAATGATGAAAGCAGAGCGTCATTACCAGCTTGAAAATATGAATGAAGCTAAAAAAACCTTGGATAAACTGTTGGATATTTATCCGGGTTATAAAAAGGCTAACAGGCTTGAACAGCTGGTTAGTATAAAAACAAAGCGGCAATCAAATTAAGCAACACTTAAATTTAAAAATAACATCAACAGAGCGTGATTTAAGAATGAGAATGAATAAACTAGTTAATATTGCATTTTTTTTATTAATGGTATTGAGTTTCAATGCAGTTCTTCATGCTGACGAAACCTGTCAAAAAACAGTGAATATGGGAGATTCTCTCGTTGATGCTTGGAACGGGAGTTGTGAATCAATCAATCGCAAGGATTATTACGACCCCTATAATCCCAAAGCAATTCCCGCGAAGTTTTATACGTTTACGCTTGACCGCCAAGCAGATGTTAAAATCACACTCAATCTTAGTTATAACGTTATTATATATTTGCTTGATGGTGCTACTAAAAATGGAACCATACTTAAACAAGTGAATGGCAAGACGCTTGAAAGCTATTTACCTGCAGGAACATATACGCTTGAAGTTACCTATCCTTTTTTCTCTTCTTTTACATTAAGTCTGACGTATAACGATGTCGGAAATACTGAATGTGTTCAGAGTCTAGTTGCGGGAACAACTATATCTGACGGCTGGGTTCCAAGCTGTGAATCAAATAATAGAAATATTGCTGATCCTTATAGTCCCTATCCTGATCTAGGATTTCGCGCAAAATATTTTACGTTTACTCTCGCAGAAGATTCAGATGTTAATATTAAAGTGACATCAGAGGAAAACGCGTATCTCTATTTATTGAGCGGTCATGGTGAATTTGCTACACCACTTTTGGAATTTGATAAAAACGATGTTTTAACGCCATTACCTGCGGGTGATTATACCGTTGAATTAACAACGAATGATCGTTATTCCCCCGGCAATTTCACGATTCTTTATTCCGTACTGAGCAATGACGCTTTATGTTCACAAGAACTTGTATTTGATGAAACCATAGAAGGCAATTGGTCTAATAGCTGTTTAATTCAAACCTGGGATAACTCTAATAGTGATCCTTATGCCGGGGTGAATCCTGAGCGCGCCATGTACTACACATTTTCGCTACAAGAGACAACAGATTTTCGTTTTAATGCAAACAGCACTAATCCAAAACTCGTATTGAATTTGTATCACGGTAATGATTACAGCAATCTGGTTAAAACAAATTTGAAAGGTGGCTACTGGTATGGATCAACGGATGCGATTATAGAAGCGACCTTGGCCCCGGACACTTACATATTGGAAGTAACAAGTTATAACCAACTTGCTGTTGGGAACTATTCATTTCAAGCTAAAATTCTTGGTGCTAGTGTCTGTAGTCAATCGATATCAGTAGGTGAGTATTACACAGGTCTGTTATCAAGCAATTGTATTTCGCAGTATCGTGAAGGTGTCAATAACGATCCTTATGCGCCACAACCTGGGGACTATTATGCGAGACGTTTTGAGTTCGAGTTATCAGAACCCCAAGTGATTAAGATTGATGCAAGCCTAGCTTCCAGTTCTGTATTTTTGTATTTAAGCCAAAAAAATACCTCGGGTAATACTTCTTTACTTGAAGAAACAGAATTCAATTATTGGAGTTATGAAAAAAGTCAAAGTATGTCTCGAGTGTTGGATAGTGGAAGTTATGTCGTTGAATTAACGTCTGCACAACCTTTTCAAAGTAGTTCGTACTCCCTATCTGTTCAACCAGTACGCAGTTCTGCTTGTGAAATATTTTTAAAGACGGATGAATTATTAACGAGTTATGTCTCAAGTTATAGTTGCCCTTCAAGTTTTAAAGAGAGTTACCAAAACCCAGACCCTTATGGTTCACCGCCACAGTTTGTTTTTAATTCGAAAGCAATCACCTTTAAAGTCGAAGAAGCAGGTGATATTACTTTTGATATTTCTGCCACTGGATTTATTCCTCATCTATTTTTAGTGTCAGGTATTAATCGTGATGAGCAACTGATAATTGAAGAGCGAATGGGTTCTCGCTCTGGAAAGATCACGAACCTCCTTGAGGCAGGTTTTTATACCTTAGAAATAACCAGTGCTGAAACTTCCACTTATGGTTCATTTTCAATAAAGATATTTGACCCTAATTTACAACCTCCAGAAAACGAACCAAAGCCAAATATTCCTCCAACAGAATCGTTATCGTGTGAATATGAATTGGCGAAGGTGAGTGAACAAACTATAACTGGTGAATGGTCGACAGATTGCATTTTTGATCATTCAGTGTTCTATAAATTTGAATTAATGCAAATAGAAAAAATCGAGGTCTCTCTTAAAACTGAAGTAGATGCAAGTATAGCCGTACAAAAATTTGAAAGTGATAGATGGGAGGCAGTTACGGGTTCTGCGCGAATCGATGGAGGGGTTATTGAGCTATCTCACTTGTTCGATGTTGGTCTGTATCGTATAAAGCTCGATCGTGCATCTTCAAATTCATCGGCTGATAGTTTTGAATTAAAAATACGCGGTAATTTGGGGCCGGATTCAGATAATGATGGCGTAGGTGATGATATAGATTTATTTCCACAAGATGGGACACAAGTTGGTGATGCGGATAAAGATGGCATAGATGATATTTTTGATAATGACTTTGATAACGATGGCGTTTTGAATTCCAATGATGAATTCCCTCATAATCCATTAGAGTCTGAAGATGATGATTACGATGGTATCGGTAACAACAGTGATGATACTCCAATGCCTGAAGAAGGCGTTGTACAATTGAATCAATCGGAATACACAGTAAGTGAAAGTGATGGCGCAATAACTGTTTTATTGAATCGATCTGATTATGTCATTGGTGAAACGCAAGATGACAATTCTTCTGTGCCGAATTATTTGTTTATTAGAACCAATGATAAATCTGCAAAAACAAATCATAATTTTAAGGTAATTAGTGAAGTTGTAACTTTTGAAGCTGGCGAAACGTCAAAAGAGATAACCATTGAAATTCTAGACAACAATCTGTTCGAAGGAAATAAATCATTTGAAATTGAGCTGCTTTACCCACGAAGTATGAAGTTGGGTTTAAATAAAAAAGCAACTGTTCATATAACTGATGATGAAAAATTGCCAGAAGCTGGACTCATTAGATGGGAAACACTAGAGGAAAGTATCGAAGAAGCTAACAGTACTTATTCCTTTGAATTATTACGAGAAGGTGATTTAAAAGGTGAGGTTTTAGTTCATTACGCGATAAGAGATGAAACTGCACTTGCTTCTATCGATTATCAAGCAAGAAGTGGCACTGTCAAATTTTTAGACGGCGAGTCTAAAAAACAAATTCAAGTTTCTATATTCGACGATGACAAGCCAAATGCGAATAAATCTTTTTCAATTGATTTAACTTACACAAGTGCCGGGATACTTTCTGATAATCCCGCTAAAACTATAACGATTTTTGATAACGATGTTGATCCTTCTTATAGTTTGATCTCTTTTAAAGAAGATCAAATTGAAATCGATGAGTATCACGGTAATTTGGGTATCGAAGTTGTTAGAACAGGCAACCTTTCTCTTTTATCAACATTCGAATGGCGAACTTTGTCAGGTACCGCAATCGATGGTACGGATTTCAAAAATTCCAGTGGTATTCTGCAGTTTGCTGAAGGTGAAAAATCAAAATGGCTTTTTATTAAATTGCTGGGTGATTTTGAATCTGATGGTGTAAAAACACTTTCACTTGAATTGTTCAATGCAAGTCAGCATACCGCAATTATGAGCGCTCCGTTAGAAGTCACGGTTGAAGATATTAGGTTAGATGGCAGGATAGAGTTTTCAAGTGATGAATATCAAATCCCGGAAAATGCGGGGACTTATGAAGTAGCAATATTACGTCCCTTTGTTCGTTATTCAAACCTATTGGTTGAATATATCGTAACAGTGAAATCTGCAAATGCAGATCTTGATTTTGTTGTTTCCCAGGGAGTATTAAAATTTTCTGGAGAATATGATGGTAGTTTTTTGGGCGGCGTTGGAGATGTGTCGCAGTCGATTAAAGTTGAAGTTTTAGATGATGATGTTTATGAAGATCTGGAATATTTTGAGATAGAACTGATAAGCGTAAAGGAAGAAGATTATAAGGGGGAATTTATTATCAATGATGAATTTCTTGATAAACAAACCCTAACAAAGGTTTACATTATTGATGACGATGTACCACCTGTTTCTGGTACGTTAAAATTTAATCGCGAAAAATACACTTTTCCTGAAGCTCAAAGTAAAGCCACTATCACTATTCAAAGATTAAATGGCTCTAAAGGTGAGGTAAGTGTCGATTACACCACATCTGAAAGTACCGCATTGGCAAATCAGCATTTTGATACTGCAGCAGGGACTCTCACTTTTGCTGATGGTGAAACATCAAAAACCATTGAAATTGACATTATTGATAATTCGCTGGATGAAGATAATAAGTCGTTCGAAATAACGCTATCCAATCCTGTTGGTATCAATATTGTTAATCCACTTAGCGCAAAAATAGAAATCCAGGATGATGATATTACGTTACTTGGTGTCATTTCATTAGAAAACACGACATACGACATAACTCGATCAGACGGTATGGTTAGTATTGAGCTGAAACGTGCTGGAGGAACCGAAGGTGAAATTAGCGTTGCTTATCGAGTTAATATCATTAATGGAAACGTTGAACAATTCAAGAATGTAATCGGTACTGTTGTTTTTGCTGATGGAGAAGATACAAAAGTAATCGAAATTAATTTCAATGAAGAGATAGCGGGTGATAGTGAGTTTCAAGTAGTACTAAGTGGTACTGGAGATGCGCAGTTCAAGGGGGAATCCACGGTCACGGTTAAAGTTATTGATGATGTTGAAATTGGTGAGACTTCTGAGAATAATAAGTCAACATTGTTTGGTTCTATGAGTTTGTGGTTATTGTTGGTGACAGGTGTGTTTTTACTTTTACTATCGCCTCGACGGAAGCAAGAGGCTAAGTTGTAATGATCATGAAGCGTCTTATTATCTTTTTTACACTTTTCCTTATTGTTTCTAGTATAGAGGCTAAGCCTTATTTTTGGGAGTTGGAAGGTGGGAGCAATCCTGTTGATCTAGTGGAGCGCCAAGATTATCGTCTTGGAAATTTAATACTTGCAGACCTTGATGGTGATAACGATATGGATCTTATTATCCCTGGTCGTCGAGATTACCCTAATAGTCCCACGCAATACTACCGTTTTTTTAAAAACACTGGCACCGTAACTAATGCGATATTTTCAGAACAAGTAGGTAATAATAATCCACTGGATCAAATTGAACGCCAGGATTATCGACTGGGAAACCTGATGCGTTTTTTTAAAAATACTGGCACCGTAACTAATGCGATATTTTCAGAACAAGTAGGTAATAATAGTCCACTGGATCAAATTGAACGCCAGGATTATCGACTGGGAAACCTGATGCTTGCAGACCTGGATGGTGATAACGATATGGATCTTGTTGTCCCTGGACGACGCGACTATCCTAATTCACCTACTCAGTATTTTCGCATCTTTCAAGATAATAGAAATAATCCCTCACATTTCATCAACACCTACCCCAAAGGCTCAAACGCAACTTTAGATGGCTTCACAATAAACATCCAACTCAACAAACCAGGAAAAGCCTATTATATAGTTGTAGATAATGAAAGCTCAGTTCCTTCAGTAGCAGAAGTAAAAGCAGGCACAGCAGCCGGAAGCTTAGCAGCTTTAGCGAGTGGCACCGTCAACGTTAATGAAGAACAAAAAACTTATGTTGCCATTATTAGCGGATTAATCGAGTCAACAGATTATGATATTTATGTTGTCGCCGAAGATAATGAAGATCCAATACATATCCAACCAACAGTAACAAAGCTTGATTACTTCACAGCATCAGAGCCTACGAATATCTTACTTTTACCCGCTGAGATAGTAGAAAACACAATAACAGGAACAACAATCGGGTTGTTCACTTCTGAGGATCGAGGAAGCAATACCCATACTTACACACTGGTGGCAGGTGAGAGCGCTACTGATAATGCTGCATTTGCGATTAGCGGCAATAGCTTGCAATCTGCTCATGTGTTCGATTATGAAACTATGTCTTTATACAATATTCGGGTACGAACAACTGATCAAACAGGATTGTTTTTTGAGAAGCCATTCGAAATTTCTGTGACAGACATCGATGAAATCTCTCCAGTATTTGAAAGTGGATTTCCAAAAATATCTAACATTACTCAAGAAACTGCGCAAATTCGTGTGAAGATGAACGAGTTAGGTAAGATGTTCTATGTTGTTCTACCCGCTGATGTAACTGCACCTTCAGTACAACAAATTATAAATCATCAAGATGGGAATGGGAGTAGCGCCCAAGTTTCTGGAGTGATGGAAATCGAACGTGCTGCACCGACAATCACATCTACTACGTTGGCGTTGTCACATTCTACTCATTACATTGCTTATTTAGTCGCACAAGACAATCAGGCTATTCCAAACTTACAAACAGTTGTTACCGCTATTGAATTTAGCATGCCATTTACCCCAACAGCTATCAACTTGTCATCCGCTAGTATTCTTGAGCTTAATTACGCAGGTGAGACGATTGGTGCGTTGAGCGCTACTGATGAAGATTCCAATGAGCATGTTTTTGAGTTAGTGACCGGTTCAGGTGATAACGATAATGCAAATTTTTCTATTGTCGGCAATACACTGAAATTTGAATCTGTTTCGGATTATGAAGCTCAGAAACAATACTCAGTGCGCATACGTAGCACTGATGACAAAGGATTATATGCAGAACAAGTGCTGACAATTGATGTGACCGATGTGGATGATATGCCGCCGGTATTTGAAAACAATTATCCAGTTGTAGAAAACATCACATCGAGTTCGTTAGATCTATCGGTTAAGATTAATGAAAGTGGTAAAATCTATATAGCGATTTTAGCTGCCGATGCTGTCGAACCAAGTTTGGAAGAAATGGTTTCAGGTATTACGCAATCAACTGCGTGGTTAGGTTATCAGGTTGTGGAAGTTACCGATACAACTATAGTGTACACAGTTTCGTTTACTGAACTTACACACTCCTCAATGTATAAACTTGTACTATTCGCTGAAGATGATTCCATTAATAACAATCAACAAATTACTTTAACAACCTATCTTACAAAAACATTTGGCCCACCTAAATTTATCGAGGAATATCCGAAAGTGAGTGTGGGGGACGATAATGTATTTAAGTTGGAAGTTAAAGTCGATCGCGTAGGAACCGTGTTTTACGCAGTTGTTGAAGAAGGGGAGAGCGCTCCGACTATTGACGATATTATTAGTACCAAAGAATTAAAACGTGATTTCATTGACAGCGGTCAGGTAAATGTAACAGATATTAAAGAATTGTTGGTTGCGGAAATTAAAAACCTTGATGTCAATAAATCTTATGATTTATATCTTTTTGCAGAAGATGATGGTGTTACTCCGTTAGCTCAACACGAAGTGTCTAAAATAGATTTTAGTCTTTCACCATCAGTGCCTGTGTTAGTTTCTCCCCTAAACGGTTCTGAAACTATCGCACTAGATACAGTATTTCAATGGAAGCCATCTACAGATCCAAATGGCGATGAAATAAGTTATGAGCTTTATGTTTGTATTACCGAGTCCTTCGATGATTGTGACCCACAGAATATGACGCCAAGTTTAATCGCGCTCAATATTAGTTTAATCGGATTTTTACCAGCGGCTTTAGCGTTCATATTATCACCTCGCCGAGAAAATAGATTGAAAATCAAACACGCGGTATTTATTCTGATTGCTTTTTCGCTGTTGACGTCTTGTGATCAAAATAAAAAATCTGATGAAAAAGATGCTGATAAAATCATAGTCGATACCAATATATCCCAATCAACTAAACAATCGATGTTACAAACAGAGACCATATACTATTGGAAAGTAGTTGCAAAAGATGGGAAAGGTGGAGTAACTGAAAGCGAAGTATGGAGTTTTACAACGCAATAAAGTGAGAGGTATGGATCTCACAGAACTCCATTAACGCTATTTGATTTTGCCTATGGTTGAGTATTGGTTGTTTTCTCTTGAAGGCACTAAAAAATTATATCTGAGTCATCATATGCTATGAACGTGTAGTTGTATTCATTGAGTTTAATTTTATTAAAAGTTAAACAGTTACTTAATAATATTGAACAGTATGATGAGAAAGGAGTCATCGCGGCAAGCGAAGAATGGATTGATTTCAACAAATATATAAAATTTGATGCTCCCGGCTTCCCAAATCTTAGTGAACCGTTTCTTGATGTGAATGAAAATCGTATTTTCAATAGCGGTGTTCTGCACGTCGATTCAAACATTAATAGTGTATATAAGGTAGAAAGTGATAGCAAGCCATATGATATAGTGTGTCAGTATAAAACTTATTGTTCCTCCTAAATATTTTATACTCAAGCAACTGCAATTATTGTCGTGTCTGGATCCAACAGTTAATTTTATGATTCCTATTACTCAATTTCAGAAATTACCTGCTATTATTACAACAAATTACTGAGTTTCGCTTGCTAATATGTGAGTGAAGTTAATGCATTATTCTGTCTTATTCTTGATTTTCTTTTCTCATAGCAAACTTCTGTTTACCTCGATTAATCTAATTAAGACCGTCATCACATATTTAATATGTCGGTGTTCAATTACTGTTAAATTTACCAGAGTTCAAATCATTGAATGCGCAAAGGTATTAAATTCGGTCGATAAGTATCAAGTATATATTGCATTAAATGGACACGACCATGTTAAAGAACGAAATAAATTTTAAATTATTATATTTTATTGTGTTTTTAGTATGTTTGATGGGGTGTGTCCCTCAGCAACCGCCAGTTGAAGATGGCGACGGACAACCAAATGGAGAACAGGGTACAGATATCGGTTTAGGTGATGGTATTAAAGAAGAAAACGAAAATGTGAACGAAGACACACAAAATGATGAGGAAAAGAACAATGATGGCATAGGAAGTGATAAAGATAATTCTGGAAATACGAACGACTCAAATGAAGAAGTTATAAATCCTGTAGAACCAACACCAGAGCCAACACTAGAGCCAACATCAGAGCCAACACCAGAACCAACACCAGAACCAACACCAGAACCAACACCAGAACCAGAACCAGAACCAGAACCAACACCAGAACCAGAACCAGAACCAGAACCAGAACCAGAACCAACACCAACACCAGAGCCTGATTTATCACCGGTTATTATTAAGGTGACAGGACGAGTTGTTGACAGTGATGGAGTGGGGGATGTCACAGTATCTACATTAGATAAGATAACGGTTACTGACAGCAATGGTTTTTACGAATTGAATAATCTAGATGTGAGTGAATTAGAAAAAATTCATCTTTCATTTCATAAAGATGGTTATGCGGATAATCAAAAAATTGTTCCTGTCTCAAATCTTCGGCTTGCCTATGGTGTTAACGCTACACTCAGTAAATATGATTTTATTGGATGGTTAGATGGTTCGAGTGGTACCACCGAAACCATAGGTATTTCAGATCCTCTTGATCCTGCAAATAAGTCTCTGGTTGATGTTAGTTTTCCTGCTGGAGCAATTCCTGCTTCGGGACAAATAAAAGTGAGTATTATGCGAGGAGATCCCACAGGCGAATCGGGTAGAGCAATTTTCCCCGGTGATTTTACCGCTACTCAAACGTCGGGTGGTGCTGCAGATACTTTTATTGAAAGTGTAGCATTCACAGAAATTACACTTAACGATGTCGATGGGAATGAAATTACGACTTTAAATCAGCCTGCAACCGTCACATTAAAACTTCCAGACTCATTGCAAACCGAATATATTGCTGGAGATACAATTCCCTGGTGGTCATATGACGAGATAAACGCAATTTGGTTGCGTGAGGATGCTGAACCAGCGACGCTAGAAATTGATGATTCAGTCATTATTGATAATGGTGGAGTATTATATGCTCAGGCAAAAGTGACTCACTTTAGCTGGTGGAATGTAGATAAACCGATTACAGAACATGGTTGTATGTGTGCAGAAGTAGAGAATGAAGATTCTAACCCAATAGCCGGAGTAAATATCGTTGCAGACGGTGTGACTTATAATGCAAGTTCATCAAAACGTTCAACCGATAATAAAGGTGTTGCATGTGTCACGGTAAAACGTTCTCAAGGCAATAGTGATCGAGAAACCGTTAAAATGAAAGCAGAATATGGTGGGAAACTGTTCAACTACGATGTTACCGATAGCGAAGAGGGGCAGACTGGTAGTCCTGTTGTAAAAACACCAACTGATGGTGGTAGTATGATTATCGATAATCCTGGTGTTTGTCTGGTTCTGAGGAACAGATTTAAAATTGCGTTTGATGGCGTTATTAACGGAACGGTCAAAGACGATTTAAGCACACCCATGCCGAACTTTAAATTTGCAACTGATATGGGTGAAGAAATCAAAACAAATGCTAGTGGAAATTTTAGTTATAAGGTCCCAGCAGACACTCCCGTCACGTTTTTCAAATCAGGGCTATTTTCAGAAACAACCTCGGCACCTGATGCCAGTACTCCGGGTAATATTGATATTATCCTCCCCAATGCAGCACCTTGGATACAAAAGATGACGCGTGATCGTAAAGGAAATTTGTCCAATGGCGAAAGTGTAACGTTTGATATATTAGCAGTTGATCCCGAAGGTGGAATTTTATCTTACGATTGGCAGATTGATGGTGGGTATGCATTGGATATTGCATCGTCGAATAAATCTGCGGTATTTGTAACACCGAATACAGGTAGTGGAGCAGCATTGATTACTATTACAGCTACCGATATTAAGGGAGTAGTAACAACCGAAACCCAAGTTGTTTCTTGGGGAGAATCTCTTGGTGGCGGTAACAATTTGAATCTTATTTTTATGGAGAACAAAGAAAACAATTCCGCCGTTTCTGGCGTTATTGCTTTTTTACATGATTCATCCGGTGCTGTTTCAAAAACAATAACAAGTGATACTAATGGTGTTGCATATATCGGTGATGTAGGCGGAACGACTGCAACGTTCTCCGTACTTTATAAAACTGCTAGTATCGACTGCAAAACCACACACACTGACTACATGCAAACGTTTGTCGAGATGCCGGTAGGTAATATTGTTTATTACTTGGATAGTTTTATAAAAGCAGCACCCAGGACTGAAAGAACCAGCTCTTGTAGCTCCAGTGTATTCGCAAATTATACTTTGAATATGACAAATATCGACACAGTGAATCCTGTCGGGGTGAGAGCCTTGCCAAAAAGTGCCTATATTTATCCTCTCTCCGGCACTGGGAACGAAACCATGTCACTGCTATCGTTATACGATAAAGATTTGAATAGTGACGGTAAGTTTGACGCTATCGCTTTTGCATATGCTGGTAATAGCCAAATTTATGGGTATGACTTTATTGTCGACCAAGTAGTAGCAGAGGGTGAAGAATATAGCTATGACTTGAGTCTTGATAAAACTGTGGTTCAAGTGCCTTGGAGTAAAATAAACATCATATCTGGTCCAAAACTTTATTTTAAAGCACATCGCAAAGGTTTGGCGCATCAATTATTCGGTACTCAAAGCTATAGTACAACGGGATCTTTTAGTGCTCTGACCGAATTTCCGGCTGAAAAATACAGTGTTGAATTTGAAAAAATAGGAAAACCCGGTTACTACGGAAAGCAGATGTACGATTCATTACCTTCAAGCATAAAAATTCCAGAACCAGTTATCGCAGTAAATAATGGACAACTTAATTTAACCACATTCAGCTGGTCTAATACAGATTCCTCAGACATCAACTTCCTTAGCATGAATTTGAATTGTGGCGTGCGTGGCCTTACCTGGAACATTTGGTTAGATGGAGAAATTACTAGCTGGGAGATGATTGATGTTCCCCTTGAAGTTTCACCATGTGTTGGTTCATTGAGGGATAAAATCGGTGGCTATAACGGTGCAAATACACCGGATCATTTTATTGCTCTTTATCGATACGATTTGGATGTGTTATCTAATGCTACCGATTTATGGACATTGCTTGCAAAAGGTCGTGAGCTTGAAGAAATGTCGAGACATCATACTTATAGTTACTATCGATTACAGGGAATAACAGATGCTCCATAAACATCACCTGACTTAATTTCTCATACCATTAATGGAGAAAGTGGTATTTCCTACAATCAACGTTATTAATACACCCAGTATTACTCTATTTATTTAGAGCCTTTTATTGATATTTAGATGTTATATCACTGCAAGGTCGTGACTTCAATGCTAGTATCATAAGACATAGGAATGGGGTTAAAGGGGAAATCGTTTGAATAAGGAAATGTTGTAATTTTATAGTGGGAATACAATTGAAAACTGTCTATTCAATGATCTTGTTATCTTCATATTTTCTGTTTCAAAATGGAGCATTGGCGTGTTCTGATTTGCTAGATGTTAACGTACGTACCCCGGGCAAATAATGAACAGGTACATTTAGGTGAAGCATATAAAGGTAAGGTGTTGATCATTGTAAATTCCGCGCGTAAATGGCAATGTATTCTCGTAAAGTTTTATTAGTCTATTGTTCTATCCCTTCTAAAGATATAATCTTTCAAAATTATTTTATTGCTAATAACAGGCGATTCATTGAAAATTCTAAAACTAAAAATTCTACCCGCATTTCAAGTCCTAATTTACGGTTCTATAATCTGGCTGCTGGGTGAATACTATCCAATGGCAACTATTAATTTACCTTCAAATTCGCTGGTTGCGATTGTTTTAATTGTTCTCGGTGCGTTTATGGTGCTTATCGGTGGCATTGCTTTTCGCAAGGCTAGAACAACTGTGGATCCACGAAATCCCCATAACAGCAGCTCATTAGTCATTGTTGGAATTTATCGATATACACGAAATCCCATGTATGTGGGGATGTTAATGTCACTACTGGGGCTCGTGGTGTACGTTGGTAACGTATCTGGTGTTTTTGTGTTGCCATTTTTTATTTGGAGTATGAATGAACTTCAAATAAAATGGGAAGAAAAAGCATTGTTAGAAAAATTTGGTGAATCCTACAGAGAATATAAGAACAGAGTGAGGCGGTGGGTGTGAATTCACCAAAGAGTAATTATCGAGTCATTGATGAGGTTTGAGTAAAACCGATCCACAAATGAATTACAAGAAATCGAAGTAAACAAGGAAAGATATTGAATAAGTTAGTCAAGGTTACATTTTGTTGGATTGTTTGTATATTACCAATAAACTTGTACGCAGCAGTTCAACTTGAAGTTAAAAATAATAATGTTAAAGAAACTATCTGGAGCGATGGTAACAGTCTCCATGTGAAAAGTAGTGACGAGCTGGGATATATTCTAACGAAAGCCAGTAACAGACAATTGTTTACGGTTAACACAAATGAAAAGCAAATTATTAACTTAAGTGATAAAGTGGAAAAAGCACCAATTATTCCTAAAATGGAGGGTGTTTTTATTGAGTTTGTGCACCATGGCGCAGGACCAATCATGCATGGTTTTAATACTAAATTATATCTATTAAAAGTTAATGGCGAAATTTGCCGTAGTGAATATTTAATAAACACCGATGCTGAATTGACTAATGTATTATCAGGCCTGGAACTTATGACTGAGTACCGAATTAATACAACTTTTGGATCAATGCCTGCCCAGTTGGATTTATGTTTTGTTGCAGAACATCTAACCTATAAACGTCATAGTAAGCATGGTTTTCCGGTGAAATCAGAAAATCAATATGGAAAAACAGAGTTTGAATTAATCAGTATAAACAAGGATGCTGCGAATCCCACCGATAATTTCATGTTACCTGAAGGCTATACCGTTATCAGTTACGAGGAAATGATGAATTCATCGGGTATCGCTCCCGAGAGTAATGCTAATGAGATGCATCCCCCGGCAGTTAGTAAAGATTTATTTTTACACTAAATAATTTGAGAATGTTTTGTAACTACCGACGTTATATGGATTTTTATTCTTTGCTGAAATTGAATGGGGAATCATGGAAAAATCAGCGTTATCCTGGAAGGTGAATTGCATTTTAAGATCATATGAAAATAGCGGTTTTATCTGACATCCATGGCAACGTACCTGCTTTAACTGCGGTTATTGATGACATTCTTCGCTGGCAGCCTGATCAGATCATAGTCAATGGTGATGTGGTTAATCGCGGGCCGTACAGTAAAAAAGTACTTGAAATGCTGCAATCTGAAATTCCGAAAGCCACATTATTATCCGGTAATCATGAATCGTTTGTTATTCACTGTGCAGACAATATATATGATCCTGAGCATGAAAAATATGACATGCAGTGCTTTGCTCAATGGAGCGCAGAACAAATTGGATCGGAATGGATCGAAAAGATTAAGCAATGGGGTAATCATGTAGACCTTAACGACCTAGAAGGCGGTAGTTCGTTTCATGTGACGCATGGATCGCGGATTGGCAATCGCGATGGTATCAGTGCCAGAACAAACGACGAAGACCTACCCGCAAAACTTGGTGAGCCACGAGATTTATTTGTTGCTTCACATACACATAAAGCGATGGTTCGTTATTTTAATGGCAACATTGTTGTCAATACTGGATCAGTCGGACAACCTTTGGATGACGATGCACGCGCTTCTTACGGGAAATTCACGTTTATCCAGGGTAAGTGGCAAGTTAATATTGCCAGAGTTGAGTATGATAAAGTACAAGCGGAAAAAGATTTTCATGAAAGCGGATTTCTTGAAGCAGGTGGGCCGTTAGCTCAGTTAATGTATTTGGAACACCAAAACAATACCATGTACGTTGGGCCTTTTATGCGAAAGTATTCAGATCGTATCAAGGAAAATCAAATTACTTTGGCGAATGCTGTTAAGGCATTTTTATCAGATAGCTAAAAAGTATTAGGTGTTGAACTCGTGCTCTCATGGATAGTCCCTTGGGTATCTGAGAAATACTTCTTTAAATCACATCCCTTGTTCCTAACATATAAAATAACGGTGAATGATCAATAATATCTAATTTAAAAGCATCTCCAAGAAATTCAAAGGGGCTGTTGTGTTTTTTGAGTTTAATTGGTTTTTCCTGGCCAATATGTTGGTATTCCGACATAAATCGTGGCATGACTGAAACCACAAAATCATTTTCGTTAACATAGCGAAATATTTTATCAGGGAATTGTTGAGAGCAATAAGTTGATAGTTCATCTCCGCCAACACAAGGCATGCCGTAACTATAGAGTGCTTTGACTCGATGTGTGAGTCTTATTGCCGCTATGGTGGATATAGCACCGCCCATGCTATGCCCGGTTAACCAAAGTGGCTTGTCATTTTTATCGATCACTTGTTTAAGCGTCTTCCAAACTTCTTTCAAAGCATCATGAAAGCCTTGATGTACTGCGATATCTTTGTTGACAGAATCAGTGATCTTAGAACATTTAAGATCAGTTATTAAATCGTTGCAGGTGCTTCTCAAGCGAGAAAATGTCAACATACGAGGTGTATAAAACTCAGTACCCCTGAAGGCAATAATATAACAGTCATCTAGTTCTAAAATCACACCTTGTGTATCAGTTTTGGGATCACAAAGCCAGGTAATATTGTTATCACCAATCGCGAATACTTGCTTGAGTTGTTGACGTACAAATGCCTCGTTGTTATAAATCAAGCTAGATAGCTCTGCCAACCACCACGCATTATTATTATCGTGGGTGACTGCAGTAGTGTTAAATGGGAAAAGAGAATATTGATCGAAATAGTGATAGTTTTTAATGGGAGTGAATAGCTTCAAAATATTAAATGGATTAGCAAGATTAGGAATCTTGTTGCTGCTAGTTGCCATATTCTCTCCTTGGATGGCGATCCTCACTGATAGTTATCAATAAGTCGGACACAAACGATAACTACTGAATTATACACACTGCTAATATTTCCCGATAAGCTTGATGGTAGTGCCCTTGCTGCCAACAGCACAATTCAGTAGCTATCGTTCGTTTCCAATTCGCTAGTATTTATTTAATATCGCACAGAAACTTACATCAGGGATTGATTCGATTGAATTGTAATAACGTACACAATCGTTAAACCAATGTACAAACCTGTCGGCATGTTCGCTTGAATTAATGGGGTACTGGCGCATCTTCCATCGGTTTGCATCACCTCTGTTTCTGTATACACCTCCTGCGTTATATGCACAGGCAACTTTAGGTGGGTCAAAATCGGTTTTTTTCCATTGGCTAGCGATATATGCAGTGCCAGCTCGAATGGCGTTATCAGCCGTTAGCAACCAGGCACGGTCTATTGTATTGTCTGCTAAAACTTCACGTGCGGTAGATATTAGTGTTTGTGTAATTCCTGGGGAGACTTTGTTCGGAGTTGCTTCATCTGAAATATATCCCGGCTCTTCGCGTACTGCGCTAGGGTCACCACGAGTTTCTGTGCAAACGGTAGCAACAATTAACTCTGCTGGAACACCAAATTTTTCACTCCAACGGCTAATGGAATCTCCATAATTTTGCCAAACACGGGCCACTGTATCAGGCTGACCACCTGTATCTTCGGGTGGATTTCCCTCAATGGATATTCCATTATTTCCCAGTGACCAACTAACTCCCTCAAATACATTATGAGGTACCTTAAGCGAATCTATGGCTTGATTAATTTTTTCCTGGGCTGGATTACTTATTTCAGTGAAGGCTTCGGTCCATGTCATCGGGCCGACAATACCATCGATTGTCAAACCACGAGACTGCTGAAACATTTTGACTGCTTCACCGGTCTTCGCGCCAAAGATTCCATCTACCTGACCTGCTTGTACAAACGACAATTGATGAAGTCGTCGTTGCAATTCAAGAACATCTTCGCCGCGAAGAAATGGTAATTGATATTTTAATGCTCTAGTGTATGCCATTTTATGTATTATCGTGTTTGTTGGTTGTAAATTGTGTATTCAATTTGAATTACTTACCTCTAAACCAAACTCAGCATTCAGTGGATTCACCGGAGGTTGGGGTCGATTTTGAAGACACAATATCCATCCATGGTGTTTGACGCCAACATCCCTGTTGGCGACACTTTAAAATCGATCCCAACCTCCAGTGAATCACTGACTTAAAAATTTTACTGGTTTTTGTTTAGAGGCAAGTTAAATTAAAAGGCTTACCTATGGACAATTTTCAAGTCCGGATTTCGCCCCTTCTACATCTGCGATCAGACGTGAATAATTTGCGGCATATTTGCTACTTGCTGCCTTTACACTCACTGCTTTTAAATTTGATATGATATGGTTCACGGCAGCACAAACTTGGGTGTCTCCGGGTGCTGAGAGTATAGGGCCGCGTAGTAAAGTGAATTTCGCACTATTATTGAAATAAAGTGCTGCCAAATTCCCCGGTAATGCTTTCTCAAAGTTTTCTGAAGTTTCGAGCAAACGTCGTGTAAAATTTTCTGCTTCGCTACCCTTGCTCAAGTCTTGTCTTTCACGTAATGATTCACTCAAGTTTTCGTAAGTTTGATCTTGTTTAAGGTTTAAGTCGCCAAGTTTCCATTTACTTGTTAATTTTATACCCTTGTCTAAATGTACAATAGCGCAGTCAAAATGTTTGATAGGTTCTTTTCCCTGTTTTCCTAATCGATAACAAGCATCACCTTTAATCAAATGCAATTGGTTACAGGCTTTA
This sequence comes from uncultured Ectothiorhodospiraceae bacterium, assembly GCA_945787715.1. Lineage (GTDB taxonomy): Bacteria > Pseudomonadota > Gammaproteobacteria > S012-40 > S012-40 > CALZJE01. The sequence goes on from CALZJE010000028.1 coordinate 28,190, forward strand.
TCACTCGCCTTACATTTAATATCGGTTTTTACGATCGTTTCATAGTGACCTTTCTCGTGCTCACTCTTCAGGTTTTTTAACTCTGATATTGATCCGCAAGCAATTAATGAAACAAGAAAAGTAAACCACAGTGTAACCTGGAATAGTTTTTTCATTCTTCTAATCCCTCACTGGCTTTTTTAAACACTTCAACGACGGGCTCACCTTCATTTTGGAGATTCTCTGCCACGGTCACCAAGGCATCAAGATCCGCAAGTGCTTTGTTGTCAGTATGTATTCTGTCGATCATACCAATAAAGGCGTCATATCCACCAATTGCAGAAAAAGCACTGTCGTCAATAAACTCCTTCAATTCTCGATCCGCCGCGTTGTGGCGAAATTCAATTAATCCCTGTTCAAATAATTCTCGGGAATCGAAATGATCTTTATATTTTGTGTAGATTGCATTGGTGTCTGATTCTTTAATACACAAATCAATCATCGATTGCATAAAGGGACGGTCGTTATCTTGCAACTCTTGCATAAATGCTTTTTTAAAGATTGGACTAGCAACCAATAAACTAAATCCTGTGTTGGCATCAATGGTTTTCAAAGGTAATTCCGCTGGAGAAAAGGGAGCGTGTAATATGCGTGCTTTCCACTTTTGATAGGCTAAACCTGCTAATCCTGCACCAACACCTACCACAGTGGTAATCAGTGCAACTTGTGGTAGCGATACACCTAAAGCAAGTTTGAAGGATGCGGCTGCTTTTTTAATAAGATCTTTAACTGGATTTTCGGTAACAAAGTCTTTAAATGTTTCTTGCGCCTTATTTACCGCATCGCTTACCATACCCGACTTGTTTAATTTTTCGGCGACATCCACGCCTTGTTCTAATTTTCCAACTAATTTTTCGTACTTTTTCTGATGTTCTTCAGGCAAATATTTGAGTACTTTTTTTGTTAGCGATACTCCTTTTTTCGCTTTTTTTAACAGCTCATTAGCTTTGTCACCATCTTTTTCAGCGACTGCTGTGTCACGCTGCTGTTTCATTTCATTGACCTGTTTTAGCATGCCCGAGTCAGCAGGCCCACTCGAACGGCTTCCAAAATAAAAACCGATAACTGCGCCCAACAGTGAGCCTAATGCTTCAGGAAAGCTAGTTTCTACGACACCCAAGACCTGGAGTGAAATAAAATAGAGCGACAATATAACAACGGAAAAAGCAATCATTGAGCGGATGGTGCCGGTTGGCAATCCAGCGGGACTTTGCGAGAACAAGGTCATTTGTTTTTCATCTTTACAACCCGAAAAATATCGGCGCTGCAAAGCCCACATATACCCAAGCATACCTGCAATAATTATCACCAAAATTGCCAGTGTCCCATAGGTTACGTTTTTATCCTTGGCTTCCTGTTGATCTTTGGTTTTATTTTCTAGTTGTTCAGGAGTTTGAGCACTGTCTACTGACACTTCAGCGTATGCTGTACCGTCAATAGATAAAAGTGGCAATGAGGAATAAAAGAGGACGCCCAGTAAAAGCATCATCAAAAAGCTAACACCCTGTCTTCGCATTATCTCTCTCCCTAACGTTTATAATACTCAGTTATTGTATGCTTGCTTTGGTGTATTTGCGTATTGTCATTCATCAAACCGAACAACTGGAACTATGAGGAAAACTAGATGGTTAAAAAAACTAATCATCGACACTACATAACAGTGCCGGTTAATATCTAATCAACGCAATAACAAATATTACACTCTTATGATGTTAAGTCATTGGTTTAAATTAAGTATAGACCACTTTTATCTAACAATCTAAAAATACTCTATTGGATTAGATATAAGCAAATGCCATGACTCGATAAAATATTTAGCTTATCGAAATGCTTTTTAATTTTGAGACTAATCTTACATTGATGTCCGTCGAAAATTAGACATTAGCAATATATCTGTTGATTGTGTTGCTCGATTAAAGAGTAAGGTGTCTGTGGAAGGGGTAGGGAACCAGGAGGCCAACTGTTAAAGTACTTTTTCTTCAACAAGCAAGAAAAAGTACTTTATTGTATTGTAGGGGGATCCCAATTAAAGCCGAAAAGATTTGTTAAATGTAGCTTTCCGGCAGCGGGTATTCAGAGTATGAAGAAAAACTGATCCTTATTCTTCAATCTCCGCGTTATGATAGATGTCTTGAACATCATCACAATCATTTAGCATGTCGATAAATTTCTCAAACTGAGGAATATCGTCACCGCTGATTAATTTGGTGTCTTGCGGAATGAAGCTGATTTCATCAACATCTAATTCTATTTCTGGTATAGCTTCAAGTAGGGTATTTTTCGTTTTAAAGAATTCATTGGCTGGTGTTAATACGGTGATGACACCTTCATCACATTCAATATCGCTTACATCAACATCAGCTTCCATTAGTGCATCCAGTACTGCTTCTTCATCATCACCTTTGAATTGGAATATGGCGCGATGATCAAACATGTGAGCGACAGCGCCTTGGGCACCGATTTTAGCTTTAGTTTTGGTGAAACATTGGCGTACATCACCAAAGGTACGATTGTTATTGTCTGTTAGGCAATCAATAATTACCATGCAACCGCCAGGACCAAATCCTTCAAAACGTACAGTGACAAAATCTTCTCCACCACCACCTTTGGCTTTGTCGATGGCTTTATCAATAACGTGAGTGGGAACCTGGTCTTTTTTTGCTTTGTCTATCAAACGTCGTAGGGCTAAATTTCCATCAGGATCTATACCGCCATTCTTAGCACAGACATAGATCTCACGTCCGTATTTGGAATAAACTTTAGCTTTTGCATCTGATGTTTTTGCCATCGATTCTTTTCGATTCTGGTAGGCTCTACCCATGTAAATGTTCTCTTATTCGGTTATTGAAATTTGATATCGACATATTTTACTAAAATAGCATAAATCACGTCTACGTTTGATGCTGAATGATTTGATACTGAATGGTTTGATACTGTGCGAATAATTTAAAGAAGACGGGTAATAAATCTCAGTATAATATATGATCGATTAATTGCAGGAAGTATAAATGGCAACGGCAATGAAGAACACACAGCCACTATAATATAAAAGGGTAAAACGGCTGATATCACTGAATACAGAGCGAACCAGTGAACTAATTGAAGGAAGTTATATGAGTAAAATTGATAACCCTTTACGCGACAAATATGTACAGCGTGTTATATTACTTGAGGGTTTTGCAAATCTCGTCGTGTTAACCATCAAAGCGATTGTAGGATTTTCAACCGGTTCAATGGCAGTGTTGGCAGATGCCATTCATTCTCTGACTGACATATTCAATAATATAGTTGCGTGGATTGTTGTTCGTCAATCAGCAATGCCTGCTGATCGTGAGCATCCTTATGGGCATCGTAAGTTTGAGACTTTAGCGGTTTTTGGTTTGGCTTCCTTGCTGGTGGTTCTTGCCTTTGAGATTGCATCCGGTGCCGTAAGTCAGGAAGAAGCAGTGGTGGAAAGCGAACCCTGGGCACTAGGGTTAATGATTTTTGTCTTGGTAGCAAATATTACGATTTCATCTGTGCAGCGATATTGGGCACGTCGTTTGAATTCTGATCTCTTGTTGGCTGATGCGAGCCACACGTTTTCCGATGTGTTGATAACACTTATTGTTATAATTGGCTGGCAACTTTCAGCAATGGGGTATGTATGGCTGGATAGATTGTGTGCGCTAGGTGTTGCTGGGTTAGTCTTTTATTTGGCGTATTCTCTTTTTAAACGTGTTATTCCCGTACTGGTTGATCAATTTGCGGTCGACCCGGTACTGTTAAATAAAACTATACACAGCGTCCACGGAGTTTGTGATGTTGTTAGGGTTCGTTCTCGATGGATTGGATCTTCTTGTGCTGTCGATATGATTATTACCGTTGATTCTACATTATCAACCGAGGCTTCGCATAAGATAGCCGATAATATTGAAAAACTAATTGAGGAACAATTTCAGGTAACGGATATATCTATCCATATTGAGCCAGAAAGTAGTAATCAATTAGCTGCGGATTAAAATGTCTTGCGAGCATTCACTGCTTGAATAATTATTTGATCGAGTCAGACGCTATAAAATATAAATATCAGCGATTTAAGATCAAATTTAATGGTTTATTTATTAAACCTCACGATAAAATTACATATGCAATGACCTCACTTATCTCAGATAGATTGGTGAATAAAATATTTTAATATATGAATATGAATTACCTCACTTATTTTACTTCTCCCATATTAGATAACACCCTCCCAGCTGTTTTTCCAACACCATTTACTAATATGCCACACCCTATTGCTAAACTTGCTTGTGAACAGTTGCAGGAATTCTTAGTCTCCCAATCTGAATGGAAGCATGACTTCGACTCACGTGATGGTGGGAAAATGTTTGGCGTGCTTGTTGTGAAAGACAGTAACGATAATATTGGTTTTCTCTCTGCTTTTTCAGGCATGTTAGCGGGGCAATGGCAGTTGTCGGGATTTGTTCCGCCAATATTTAATGAGGTAGAGAGAGGTGGTTTTTTACCTGAAGGTGAATCTGAAGTTGCAGCGCTATCTGTAAACATTCAGGCTTTAAGTGAGAGTGATGAGTATAGTGAATTGGAACAAACTCTCCTTTCTCTCCAGAGACGACATCAAGATGAGTATCGAAAGTTAAAAGCCGATCATAAATCGAATAAAACACTACGGCAGCAAAAGAGAGTCGACATAGAAAAATTATTCGAAATTGATGAGTCTGTTGCTTCCATGGAGAAACAGCTGATTAAATTGTCTTTTGAAAGTCAACAGGACAAAAATGAACGTAAAGTATTTAATAAATATTGGAACGAGCAAATAGCCGATGCCAGGAAGAAAGTGGGTAACTATGAAGCTAAGATTGAAAAAATAAAAAAAGAGCGTGCAGATAAATCTAGGAAGTTACATCGTAAGGTTTTTTCTACTTATAATTTAAGCAATAAGCTGGGGGAACAGGAAAAGATAAGCCAGTTTTTTGAAGATAACCGTCCACCCGGTGGAGCAGGGGACTGTGCAGCGCCAAAGCTATTACATTTTGCAAATCAACATAGTCTCACGCCTATAGCGTTAGCAGAATTTTGGTGGGGTGCACCGCCGTCAGAAGGTGTAAGGCATCATAAACATTTTTATCCAGCCTGTCGTGGAAAATGTCGGCCAATACTGCCATTCATGTTAAAAGGCTTATCCGTTCAAGCGCCACCTAAACATGGGTTTGCATTCAAAGACGATGACGCGCCTTATACGGTCTATGAAGATAAAAACCTGGTCGTCGTCAATAAACCAGAAGGATTGCTCTCCGTGCCAGGTAAAGAAGTCAAAGACTCTGTGCAAACACGAATGCAAAAGCGCTATCCTGAGGCTACCGGCCCGCTATTGGTGCATCGATTAGACATGGCAACATCCGGCTTATTGTTAGTTGCAAAAAATCTCGAAACTCATAAAGCTTTGCAAAGTCAATTTATCAAACGTATCGTCGAGAAACGTTATGTGGCTATTCTTTCCTCAGGAATATCATTGGGTACGAGTGGTGATCAAGGCGTTATTGAACTTCCGTTAAGGGTTGATCTGGAAGACAGACCGCGTCAGGTTGTCTGTTACGAACATGGCAAGAAAGCCAAAACTCATTGGGAAATTATTTCGCAAGAAGAGGGTAAAACAAGAGTTTACTTCTATCCTCATACAGGTCGAACTCATCAGCTTCGCGTACATGCATCACACATAGACGGTTTAAACGCACCTATTTTAGGTGATAAGTTGTATGGTGAAAATGCCGAACGCTTATTTCTGCATGCTGAGTGCTTACGTTTTATCAATCCAGTAACCGGTGAGAAAATGGAAGTTGTTGTGCCTGCACCTTTTTGAAGTCATTATTGAAAATATTTGAGAGAGATGGCTAATGACTTTATGCTGCTACATCCTTATCAAAAAAAACAGATTCATTGATAGATCTGTTTTTTTTATAAAAAGGGGGAGGTTGCGTCCTCTTTTTTTGTTTTTTAGATTGTGACATAAGTACAGTAAAGCAAGTCTGATATCACCATTCACCATATGGACGGCTCCCGCATCAGAAGTAAACTTCGAAAAGCTAACAATATTGTTCACTTATACCCAATATAGACGTGTTTTATAACCCATCGCGTCTTTCCCCTGAAAGTCCGGCATATCTCCTACATTTTTAGTCATTATGTAATTTAAAGTCCATCTGGGAAGTGTCGCTAACCTATTGAATATGCGGAAGGTAATAGTATTAAACTGTCGTTTTATAGTGACAGTGGAGAGCCTGCATGAGGTGATCAAAGGAGCCTAGGAAAGGGCAAGAAAATACCGCTCTACCTTTTAGTACTAAACCTAGAAGATGGTAACTACATGAGGTTAGTAAAAAAATAAAACACCATATTGAGCAGTGGTGCCAATTTTACTGTGACCAAATCAACGTTTAATGTTTTTGCTTTGGTTTACAATTTGATTTCACTTATTGGAGATTTTTAACAACATGCTTTCCGAAAAATCAGCAGAATCCAAATCGCAAACAGCAGAGGCATTAGTGCCTTTGATTGATTTGTTTGCCGTTTTGGCGTTGGTTTTCATGCTTTACTCCAGTCAGGAAATCATTGAGGTAAAACAGGAAACGGAAGAGCAGATTCAGGAGTTTGCTGCCCAGGTAGAAATTGAAAAAAAGGAGGAGGTGAAACGAAGAGCTTTAGCAAAAGAGTCTAATTTAACGCTGGAGACGATTAAGAAACGTCAAGAGGAACAGGCCAAGAAATTGATGAAAAAGTTTGCACAAATGTTGGCGATTGAACAAACCAAATTTACTGCTGAGTATGAAGATCTTGTCGTTGATATCGAAGATAAGAATGCCAAGCAGCGCGAAGCGCTAGAAGAAAAACGTAAACAACAGTTGGCGCAGGCAGAGAAGGAGTACGAAGAATCGCTTGTTGCTAAAAAACAAGAGTTGGAAGAACAAAAACACCGAGCATTGGCCGAAGCAAAACAACGATACACTGAAAATTTAGTGACGCAGCAAACACGATTGGAAGAGCAGAAGCGCCAAGAGTTGGAGTTGGCACGTGAGGCACTTAAAAAGGCACTTGCTTCTCAGGAATCGGAATTGACAGAAAGTAAGCGGCGAGCGCTAACAAAAGCAGAGCGAGAATATGCCAAGGCAATCACTGATCAGAAGACAGCTTTGGAACACAAAAAACTTCAAGAATTAGCAAAAGCACAGCAAGAATTTGACGATGCACTGAAGTCAAAAACAAAATCCATTGCGAATACAAAACAAAGGGCTTTGGAAAAGGCAAATGTTGAATATACCAAAGCACTGTTAGCACAAAAAACAGCTTTAGAAGGACAAAGGCAGCAAGAGCTAAAGCAGGCTGAACAGGAGTATCAAAACGCGCTCTCTTCACAAGAGTTTGAACTTGCGAAGGCGAAACGGAAGGCGTTAATCAAGGCACAGAAAGAACACGCTGAGTCTTTAACGGCACAAAGAACATCATATGAGACACAAAAACGCAGAGAACTGGCGAAAGCTGAAGCTGAATTCAAGGTGGCAATAAAGAGTAACGAGTCACGTTTAATAAGCGCGAAACAACAAGCATTGGATAAAGCTCAACAACAATATACTAACGCTTTGGCGGTGCATAAAACGGCGTTGGAATCCGAGAAGCAGCAGGCGCTGAAGCAAGCATATAGTGAATATCAAGATGCGGTTAAATCAAAAGAATCAAAACTCACTGCGGAGAAGAAATTAGCCTTATCAAAAGCACAACAGGAGCATGCGAGTGCTCTAATAGATCAAAAGACGGCTTTAGAAGCGCAGAAACGGTCGGAACTTGAGCGAGTTGAGAAAGAATATCAGAATGCGATTACGTCTAAAGAAACATCGTTGACCGCAGAAAAACGACAAGCTGTGTCTAAAGCAAAGGATGATTATTCAAAGGCACTAATTGCACAAAAGTCCGCATTAGAAGCACAGAAACAGCAAGCATTAGCTCAGGCCCAGCAAGAGTACAGCGAAGCATTAAATTCAAAGCAGTCTCAATTAATGGCGGCCAAACAGGAGTCATTAGCCAAAGCTAAGCAAGAACATAGTGATGCATTGGCCGCACAAAAATCTGCCATGGAATCGCAGAAACGTGAAGAATTGTCCCGTGCACAACAGGCATATGATAAAGCACTAGCGTCGAAAAAATCGGAACTCACTGCGGCAACAAAAGATGCATTGGCGAATGCGCAAAATACTTATAATAAAGCGCTCTCAGCACAAAAAGTAGCTTTGGAAGGTCAGAAGAAGCAATCCCTTGAACAAGCCAAGCATGAATACGAACAGGCGCTAGCATCTCGCGAATCAAAACTCTCTGCATCAAAGAAAGCAGCGTTGGATAAGGCTCAGCACGAATATGCAAAAGCGCTTGAAGAACGAGTAGCCAGTGTGGAAGCCAATAAGCAAAAAGAGCTTAGTAAAGCGCAGAAATCCTTTACCGAAGTATTGGCCGCCAATACAGAACGGTTGGCTGGAGAGAAAGATAGAGCGTTGTCAAATGCTGAGAATGACTTTGCCAGAAAATTGGGTGAAGAAAAAGCGAACGTCGGCAAATTAAAGGGTGAGCTAGATCAATATCTGAAAGCGGTGGAGGCAAAGGAAAAAATTGTCACTCAGCTTAAAGACAACTTCAAAAACTTTAATTCTTCATCGGTTGAAGTTGATAGTAAAACTGGGAAAGTCAAATTGCACTTTCAGCAATCCTACTTTAAACGTGGCCGCGGCGAGTTAACAGATGAAATGAAGGCAATTCTAAGAACTATGATTCCCAAGTACGCAGAAAGTATATATGGCAATAAAGAGGCTGCAAAACAAGTGGGTTCGCTAAAGATTACTGGTTTAACATCTCCTGTTTACAAAGGACGATATATTGATATAAACGACGATTCAAAAGAAACAGAAAAGGCTCGTAAATTCAACATTAAATTAAGTAATGAGCGTGCCTTAGCAATGTACAACTTTGTTTTCAATGATCCAGCGATGAAGGACTTTCCTTTTCGAGACAAATTAAAGAAAGACATGGGTATATCTGCCCAGGGTTTTTTGAATTCACAACCAGTGCCCAAAGAACTAGTGGGTCAGAAGGCACGCTGTGTTAAATATGATTGTAGTCAGGAGCAAGCGGCTGTACTGCAATTTCAAATGAATATGGGTCAATAAATTTTCATGTTATTTAATCACGTTTAGAGATAAACGATTGAGGTTGCTATGTTTAAGTTTCTTTTTTTAGTTAGTATTTCACTTGCAGTAGGCGCTGCATATTATAGTGAAATTGAGATAAGCAATGCGCAAATTGGGACTATATTTGTCGTTGGCATTCTGAGCGTCTTTTTGATATTCATATTATTTAAGTTTGGATTGCATTACAAAATACAAGCCCTAAATAAATTTTGTTTAGCTTTCTACTATTCTGTTTTTGAATATAAGAAAAAATCACAAAAAAGCCTGAGAAGTGTCAATTATGCCAATAGTGTAAGAGAGCAAGCGGAAGTAGCAATTTCCGCAAATTTTGACCCGAAAGTGGCTAAAGTGGCTAAAGTGGCTATGAAAGTGCCCGTATCAATGTACACAAAGGATAGTGCCTACATGCCTGTATTGCGAGCGCGTATTCAGGAAGCTGAACGATTAAAAATCGAGGCACGAGAACTTGAAGGTCAAGCATCCAAAATTATTGAAGAGACCGAAGAAATATTGGTTGATAAAAAAATAAAAGAAAAATCAAAGAAAGGATCTTTACTGGATTCCATGTTTGGTATCCAGGAGGGGGTACAGAATATGATTGATTTGACTGTGAGTGAAATTACAGACCAGGATTATAGCGCAGCGCCGGATTATGAAATAATTACAAATATCGCCCTAGATAATAATCCGTATTTTTCGACTGTCTTAAAGTCTTTTAATATGGAAAATGTGTCGGCTATTATAAACAGAGCACCATTTATGATAATTTTGATGGGGATTATAGGTACATTTGCTGGTTTCTTTCTTGCGCTTAGTGAAGGCGGCGATATAAAAGCAGGGGCGGCAGTAGCAATTGTCAGCTCTTTGGTTGCACTTCCAGTTTCGCTAGCGGTTGACTATATTAACACCCTGTATCCCGATGGAGAGCGTTATCAACATGCATTTAACCGTTATAAATTAAGTTTGGAGATTCTCTTTAATCATGAGAAAGACCGCTATCCAAATAGAATGGGGCGGCGTAAAGATGATATATCAGAATTTGATGATGACATTGAAGATTGAGCTAAAAATTATGTGTGGAAAGGAAAAGAACAAACTTCACCATGGCAGATACTAAAAAATGGAATTTACTTTGCTTCTGGTTAATTACTATTCGACACCATATTCAAGATAATACAGCAATCTGAATTTCAATGGTATAAACGTTAGTATGCCGATTCAAAGGTACAAAATATGTAAGTTATGCTATAGTTTTCGCTAACACGGGCGCTCAACAATGTCAGAAAACAATGACAGAATCGGCCTCAAAATATTTGACAACCTCCTAAATCAAACTCAGTAATCAAACTCAGAGAGGTAAATGGATACTTATCTCGAAAGTGGAAATAAAATTAATTTATGACAATTGAAGTTACTACCCTGCCCAAAACCGACGTGACGTGTGCAAACTGCGAGGCCTGCTGTTGCCGATTGAAAGTCATGCTCATTACTGATACTGGAGTGCCTGATCATTTTATAGAGACTGATAAGTTCGGCGGGAAGAGCATGGCACAGCTAGATGATGGCTGGTGTGCGGCTTTAGATCGAAATACCCTGACTTGCATGATTTACGAGAAACGGCCACTAATCTGCCGAGAGTTTGAGATGGGGGAATACGAGTGTATTGTTGAACGAGACGCCAACATGTAAGCCTTCATTGAGCAGAGTACATTAGTTACTTATATAAGCCTCTGCCATAATGAGAGTGAGCAAGTTTAATGTACATTACAAGGTGTGCGGCTGTTGATCTTCTCTCTAACTTTCCGGCAAACAAAGTTGTGATGTAGTTATTGCGTCCGTTGTACATTCACGCCTCTAAACAGAAGCCACAACACAACTAGTAGAAATAATCCAATATATGAAATATACCGAAGAGGGTAGAGTCTTCATAAGACTTCAATACACGAATCTTTCGGAAATTGTTTTGATAAAAAAACGATAACGAAAATTGCGAACCCAGTTCCAGCACCAAAAATAAGACCGGTAAAGTGCGTTAACAGCTGCAAATCTCTCATGTAAAATACCTTGATATATTGATTAAATGAACGTTAATTGAAAACTAACCAATCAGCATTCAGAGAATAGTGTACTTGATTAATGACAGGAAAATAATGGCTATTTACATCAAGTACTGTCATATCCCACTTGTAGTGTTTTTGGCACTAAAATCTCACTCGATTTTACATGAGCAAAAAAAATCGTTCTAAATAGATCACAAATTGTTAAAATACAGTTTTAAACACGTGGTGTGATGAGCGTTCTATCAACACAGTTGTGCAATATAATCAATGTTAATAAACTACAATTACAACGTACAGGAAAGGATATATCGTGTTAAGTGAGGTATTTGTAAACAAAATCTCTGAAATTGGGAATGATAAACAATCCCTGGTTACATTGATGAGTGAAATTGATGAAAATAAACGTCAGGTTAGTGCTAGGTTAACTGCAGTCTCCAGTGGCAGAAAAGAAGTCACCGAGATGACTACCCAGGAACGAAGATCTCAAATAAAGATGATGCAGGATAAGATGATTTACCTTGCTGAGGAACGAGAATATATACGATCCAAAATTGCAGAAATTAATAGCGATTTAAGGGCTTTGAATAGAGCTGTTAATGGGCGGAATGGAAAATTTTGTCACGCTTTTGTTGCTGCCGCTGAAAGGCTGCTTGATGAGGAAGTTTTCCTGGAGTTGGAAAGTCGGGCTGCTTCAATTCTTTCGATTAAAGTGTGATGGTTAAATTTTGTTGCATCTTAATTAGGTGAAATCAATTTTATATCGTCAATGTATTTAGCACCCTGCCGCCGATTAAAGGGGAAAGCTTCGCTAATCTCTCCTAATGGATGGGAGTTTGCACAAATACCCTCAGTATTTTTAAAATTGTTTTATTAATAAAGAAACAAATGGATTGGATGTTCGGGCTTTCTTAATGTATCAGGATAAAGATGCAGTCATTGATAAAGATAGCAAAAGAATGATCGGTAATTTACCGATTTATCAGCTCTCTGTTTCAGAGATCGAAGAGAAAAACAGCATTAGAGTTTGAGAATACTATTTATGAATATAATCCTTTATTGTATCGAGTAAGTGAAGAAGCTAAAAAAGCACTTAAAATAGGTAAGTTTCCAGTCCGAATTGAAATTGATTCAACGGTAGACATTCAAGATAAAGATACACCAAGGATTTATATTTAAGATTAACTATAAATCTGCTACAGCAATAAAATATTCAAACTCTTTATTGTCTAAATTTCCATCTTTATTTTTATCAACTTTATCGAATTCATTCGCTAAAAGTGATTGTTTGTTAATTTCTTTGCGATTGATATAGCCGTCATTATCTTGATCCATTTGTTTAAATAGAGAGTCGATGGGGAGGAGTTCTGCATTAACTGATGATAAAGGTATTAAGAATGCCGTTGCTAGCAATAACGAAATATTTTTTTTCTTGTTCATAATTTCCCCCCTGGGTTTTCCGAGTCTTTGAATCTATTTTACGACAGGTTATCTAAATTAATTTCTGGACCAAAAACACATCAGGCCAGTTGTTTATGTCAAAGTGAGTGCATGATTTGACATTAATGCTAATGAAAGTTGCATGCCAATTTCGAAACCTTGCGCAAACAGTACCTTACCTACAAAATTCAAAAAAATATGAGAAAAAATCTGTGTGTTTTGTCTGTTGTCCACGACGATATATGCTTCCGATTATGTCGTATTTGTAACAATGAATGGTGATTAGTTCGCCTAAGGCTTTTCGAAAATTGTTGTTCAAACTAATTTAATTTGTTGACAGTGAATCGTACTTGATATCGTGTCAATTACTTGTCTCGTGGCAATTTAGCAACGTTAAATGATTGAAATTTTGGTGATTTATGCGAATTTTCACTGGCATGTGTCTTGCTCGATTGAAGTGCGGACGGTAATGCATATGGTGTAGAGGAAAAGCTAATGGCAGAAGAAACGGAAGTTGCGCTTAAAGAAGGTGGAAAAGGATCATCCATGAAAATCGTTTTGGTGATGGTCGTTGGCGGGATTCTGTTAGTCGCTGTTAGCATTGGCGGTGTTTTTTTTGGAATGAAGCATTTCGGTATGTTAGATGGCGGTGGTGGTGGTGGAGGGCATCAACAGCCAGTAGATCCACACGCTCATGCACCTGCGATTTATTTCCCGCTAGAACCAGCATTTGTTGTTAACTTTAAAGACCGAGGTAGAACACGGTTTCTGCAGGTTACAATGGAAGTTATGGCGCGTGACCCCCAGATCATTGAAGATATTCAAATGCACATGCCTCTCATTAGGAATAATATTCTTTTGTTACTGAGTAATCAGGACGCAGAGAAATTACACAGCTCCGAAGGTAAAGAAGAGATCCGAAAAACAGTATTGGAAGAGATGATCGCAATTTTGGCAGAAGAAACAGGTAGGGTTAAGGTAGAGGGTTTGTATTTCACCAGTTTTGTAACGCAGTAAGGCTATATATATGAGCGGACCAGATATACTTTCGCAGGATGAAATCGATGCTTTGTTACATGGTGTATCCAGCGGAGACGTAGATACCTCGGGTGATGAGTTTGATGAAGATTTAAGTAATTATGACTTTGCTAGTCAGGATAGGATTGTACGTGGGCGTATGCCTACGTTGGAAATGATTAATGAACGTTTTGCCCGTTTTTTCCGCGTGAGTTTATTCAACAAAATACGCCGCTCTGCAGAGATTTCGGTTGAAGGCGTACAGATGATGAAATTTGTTGAATATGTCCACGGTTTATATCTCCCCACCAGTTTGAATATGATTCGCATGGGTCCACTACGTGGCACTGGGCTTTTCGTTTTTGATCCAAAGCTAGTATACATAATTGTAGATAATTATTTTGGCGGCTCAGGTCGTTTCCATACAAAGATAGAAGGGCGTGAATTTACACCAACAGAACTACGTATCGTTGAGAATGTGCTTGAGCGAGTGTTTGAAGATTTAAAAGAAGCATGGGCGCCTGTACTCGAAGTCGACTTTGAGTTTTTGAATTCTGAAGTGAATCCACAATTTGCAAATATTGTAAGCCCAAGTGAAGTAGTGGTGGTAAGCACATTCAATATTGAGCTAGATGGTGGAGGAGGGGAGATGCATGTTGTATTTCCTTATCTTATGCTGGAGCCGATCAGGGAGCTACTAGATGCGGGTGTATTGAGTGATAGTGTGGAGATGGATGATCGTTGGTCGCAAGCCTTACGAGAAGAAATTCTTGATGCCAATCTGGAAATTAACAGTATTTTAGCGGCAGCGAAATTAACATTACGTGACGTGAAGAATTTGGATATAGGCGATGTTATTCCCATAGAATTGCCAAAAAATGTGAGGTTAAACGCAGCGGGCATACCAATATTTCAGTGTGAATATGGTGCACACAATGGTAAAAAATCACTAAAAGTCGAAAAAAGAGTTCCCCTTCATGTATCACAACACGCTAGTGAACAGTAAAGAGATAATTTGATATGGCAGATAGCGAAATTCCAAATGAAGAAGATCCATGGGCAGACGCCCTAGCAGAGCAAGCTGATGTAGAAGGCAAAAGCGAAGCAGATCTCAGTGCCGCTGAAGCGATTCAGGCCGCAGGACTAAGTGAACTTGTAAATGCCTCTGATATTAGTGAAGAGTTAGGCGGTGAAGAATCGGTTAATTTGGATATGATCCTGGATATACCTGTTGTTATTTCGATGGAAATAGGTAGAACTCAGATTAGTATTCGAAACTTACTTAAGTTGAATCAAGGTTCGGTTGTCGAGCTAGATAGACTTGCAGGTGAACCTTTAGATGTGTTGGTTAATGGAACATTAATCGCACATGGTGAAGTCGTAGTGGTTAACGAAAAATTCGGTATTCGTTTGACGGATGTCATCACTGCGATGGAGCGGGTTAAAAAATTAACATGATTAAAATGCTGTTCTATTCCCTTCTGCTAGTGTCAATATTTAGCGCAGATCCCATCTTCGCTGAGGGCGTAAAAACAAGCTTGGAAGTTGGGGCGCCATCTCAAGATCTCACCGCAAGTATGTTTAAAGTTATTGGTGGTTTGCTTGTTGTTATTTTAGCAATATTTGCATCAGCTTGGTTTTATCGACGTTTTGCTAATATGCAATCAATTGGTAGTGAATCGTTAAAAATTCTTGGTGGGCTTTCAATTACCCAGAAAGATAGGGTGATACTTTTGCAAGTTGGTGAAGAGCAGTTACTGGTTGGCGTGTCTCCCGGTAGAATTCAAACGCTTCATGTACTCAATAAACCGCTCGATATCGAAGAAAGTGGAGAACAAGACAAACAAAAGTTTTCCTCACAACTTAACCGCGCTATAAAGAACTGGAAATCATGATTGTAAAAAAGGCAGTACCCTACCTGTTTTTGTTGGTAGTCTGTCTTACACCGATGATGGCAAGTGCAGCAGATTTAGGAGTGCCTGCATTAACGGTGCAAACACAACCTGATGGTTCTGAAGCTTATACGTTAAGCATCCAAATTGTCATATTGATGACATTGATTACATTGTTGCCTGCTGGGTTAATGATGCTAACAGCTTTTACTCGAATTGTTATAGTGCTCTCGATTCTTAGACAAGCGATCGGGCTGATGCAGGCGCCTTCTAGCCAAGTTTTAATCGGATTATCTTTGTTCTTAACATTTTTTATCATGGCACCTATTTTCAACAAAATTTATGACGAAGCGTTACTTCCTTATATGGAAGAGAAGATAGAGATGCAAGAGGCGTTTAACATTGCACAAGCACCCGTCAGAGAGTTTATGATTGCTCAAACGAGAGAAGTTGACTTGAAGATGTTTGCTGAAATATCGGGTAATACAGAGATTCAGTCACCAGAAACTATACCATTTTCAATTTTAGTACCTTCGTTTATAACGAGCGAGCTGAAAACAGCATTTCAGATTGGTTTTCTTATTTATATTCCTTTTCTGGTAATTGATTTGGTAGTGGCGAGTGTATTGATGGCGATGGGTATGATGATGTTATCTCCTATGATGATTTCTCTGCCGTTTAAAATTATGTTGTTCGTTCTCGTTGATGGCTGGTCGCTCATCATGGGAACATTAGCATCGAGTTTCTACGTATGACACCTGGTGTCGTCGTCGACGTTTTCCAAAATACGCTGTGGCTTATTGTGCTCTTGGTCTCTATAATTTTATTACCAGCGCTCGCGGTTGGTTTATTGGTTGCTGTTTTCCAAGCGGCTACATCTATTAATGAAATGACCTTAAGTTTTATTCCAAAATTGTTGGTGACGATTTTTACATTAATGTTCGCAGGCCCCTATATGTTAAACATATTGTTGGAGTATATGCATAAAACTTTTGCAGATGTCCCATTCCTAATCGGATAACTAAGGCGATCTAGATGCTTTTTACCGGTGAAGAACTAAGCACTATGGTTGCCGCCTATTTCTGGCCGTTTGTGAGAATCGCTGCGATGATAAGTGCAATGCCAGTTTTTAGTTCCAACTTTATTCCAGTGCGAGTTCGTTTAATCCTTGCGATTGCTTTAACTGTTGTAATCGCACCAGTTATTCCATCTGTTCCAGTAATTGATGCACTTAGTCTTAACGGCGTTCTTCTCATTCTTCAACAATTGCTCATTGGTGTTTCCATGGGCTTTATATTTCATATAGTGTTCGCGGCATTCACCATCGGTGGTCAAATTATTGCCATGCAGATGGGCTTAGGATTTTCAACGATGGTAGATCCTGTTAACGGGTCACATACGCCTGTACTCAGTATGTTTTATATTTTGTTAGTGACATTATTATTTTTTATTTTGAATGGACATTTGGTAATGATAGCGGTAATTGCCCAAAGTTTTAATGCTATGCCTATCGGTGTTTCTGGGATGGCTGCCACCACCTTTTGGGATATTGTTATTTGGGGAAAAATCATGTTTGCCGGTGCTATTCTTATTTCATTGCCCGCTGTTACTGCATTATTGTTCGTAAATATGTCTTTAGGGCTTATTGGTAGGGCTGCGCCACAATTAAACATTTTTGCAGTTGGCTTCTCTATAACAATAACGGCTGGATTTTTTGTACTGATGATGTCTATGCCTGTTGTAGTGACACAGTTTGAAAACATTACGCTTGACGCATTTAAAATGGTTAAGTCTATTCCGGGAATTAGATAAGTATGGCCGAGAATGAACAAGGTCAAGAAAAGACTGAAGACGCGACGGAGAAAAAGCAGAAAGACACGCGTGAAAAAGGGCAGGTTCCGCGGTCTCGGGAGTTTAATACTTTTTTTATGATGTTGGCTTCAGGAGTTGGGCTGATATATCTCGGTAGCGACATTATAGACGGGCTTCTTGGAGTATTAAAAGATAATTTTATCGTTGGTCGAAATGATATCTTTGACAAAAATTTTATGCTCAATTCCTTCTGGGAGAGTGTAATTTCATCCTTAAAATCACTTATTCCATTATTTATCTTGTTAGTTTTTATTGCTATCGCATCATCTCTCACCATTGGCGGATGGAATTTTTCTTGGAAAGCAATCACCCCGAAAGGAAGTAAGCTCAATCCCTTATCCGGATTAAAGCGGATATTTGGTTCCCGTGGATTAATGGAGTTGGGTAAAGCATTGGCAAAATTTTTTGTCGTTGCTATTGTTGCGTCACTATTGCTTTATCACAATGCAGAGAAGCTGATGATTGTTGGTCGTCAGAGTGTTGAAGTTGCATTGGCAAATGTTGGTGGCGAGCTACTATGGTATTTTTTACTCTTGAGTTTAAGTTTGTTGGTAGTCGCCGCAGTCGACGCTCCTTTTCAGATTTGGGATAACAAGCGAAAGATGAAGATGAGTAAAGATGAGGTTAAACAAGAGTTTAAAGGCCAGGAGGGTAGCCCAGAAACTCGTCAAAGGATTCGTCAAGCGCAACGAGACATAGCCATGAAACGTATGATGGCTGACATTCCAGATGCTGATGTTGTCATAACTAATCCGACTCATTACGCGGTAGCTATTAAATACGATCCTGATGGTGGTGCTGCACCTCGTGTTGTTGCCAAAGGTTCAGATCTAATTGCAGCTCGCATCCGGTTAATTGCAGCAGAAAACAATGTTCCTCTTTTGTCTTCTCCAGCGCTCGCACGGGCAATTTTTTATAGCACCGAGTTAGATCAAGAGATCCCTGCTGGATTATATATGGCAGTGGCTCAAGTTCTTGCATTTATCTTTCGATTGAAAGACAAACCTGGTACAGATTTTTCAAGTCCCCTTACGTTAGACGATGTTCCTATTCCAGACGATTTGAAACGTGATGAGTAGGTAGAACCCGGGTAATTCATAAAATATCCGGATTAATTTTTGTGGTTTCATTTAACCTAGAAAAAGTAGTTGATCCGTGTAATATAACTCAGCCTCTTGTTTCACCTAGCTATATGATTAAAGCTTGCTTCATCAACCCGGTGAAAAGAACTTTTTCCATCGCGCTATTTAAAACAATAGTCAACGTTCTATTTCCACGTCCAACTGATTTTTCTAGATTTAATAATATACGTAGGATTTTATGGCTGGATTATCTGTTCCTCAGAACCCTGTTTTTGAACGTATAAAAGTTATTTTAACATCTGAATTAGCAATTCCGATTCTTATCTTGATGATGTTGGCAATGATGATTTTGCCAATGCCTCCATTTCTCCTGGATCTACTTTTCACCTTCAATATATCGCTGGCTCTCATTGTTTTGTTGGCGTCCATTTATGTCGAAAGGCCACTAGATTTTTCAGTTTTTCCGACCATGTTATTAGTCGCTACTTTGCTACGATTGGGATTGAATATCGCCTCTACTCGTATAGTTCTTCTTGAAGGTCATACAGGTACGGACGCTGCGGGGCAGGTTATAGAATCATTTGGTGATTTTGTTGTTGGAGGAAACTATGCAGTAGGTATTGTAGTTTTTGCCATATTGGTCATTATCAATTTTGTTGTTGTTACAAAAGGCGCAGGTCGAATTTCTGAAGTCAGTGCGCGGTTTACGCTTGATGCAATGCCGGGTAAACAAATGGCCATCGATGCGGATTTAAATGCAGGCATGATTAGCCAGGAAGAAGCACAACAACGACGAGCTGAAGTAGTTCAGGAAGCCGATTTCTACGGTTCCATGGATGGTGCAAGTAAATTCGTTCGTGGGGATGCGATTGCTGGGATACTTATACTGTTTATTAATATCATTGGTGGCCTAGCCATTGGAATGCTTCAACACAACATGCTCTTTGCTGACGCGATTGAAAATTACACTTTATTAACCATCGGGGATGGGCTCGTTGCCCAAGTTCCTTCGCTCTTGTTATCAACTGCCGCTGCAATAATCGTTACACGCGAATCTAAGTCAGATGACATGGGCTCTAAAGTCTATGATCAGCTTTTTGCAAATCCAAGAACCTTAATGGTTTCAGGCGGTGTGATCGGCGTAATTGGTTTAATACCCGGTATGCCAAATTTTGCGTTTCTACTATTAGCTGCAGTTTGTTTCGGTGCCGCCTATATGGTTTCGCGTAAGCTGAAAGCGCCTAAGGTAAAACCTGAGGAGCAGTTACAGACCACCGAAACGCAGACTGAGCCACCTAAAGAATTAAGTTGGGAAGATGTCGTACCAGTTGATCTTGTTGGTTTAGAAGTTGGGTATCGGCTAATCCCATTGGTGGATAAAAGCCAGGGCGGACAACTAATGACGCGTATTAAAGGAGTGAGAAAAAAACTGACCCAAGAGTTAGGCTTTCTCGTTCCTTCTGTTCATATTAGGGACAACCTGGAGCTTAATCCCAATGCTTATCGTATTACGTTGCATGGTGTCCCCGTTGGTGAGTCAGATATTTTTCCTGATCGAGATCTTGCCATTAATCCGGGTCAAGTATTTGGCGCTCTTCAAGGTGTCAAAGGACGAGATCCTGCATTCGGATTAGAAGCCGTCTGGATCGATCCAATGCAAAGAGACCATGCCCAAACATTGGGTTACACTGTTGTTGATACCAGTACTGTAGTAGCTACGCATCTAAGCCAAATTTTACAGGCTCATGCACACGAATTATTGGGTCGTGAAGAGACACAACAGCTTCTCGATAATTTGTCAAAAACTGCTCCTAAACTTGTGGAAGAATTGGTGCCCAATATGCTTCCGTTGGGAGTAGTTCAAAAAGTTCTACAGGCTATGTTGGAAGAGTCTGTCCCTATCCGAGATATTCGAACAATAGCAGAAACTCTTGCAGAACATGCACCTGCAACACAAGATCCTACATTGCTCGGAACGTTTGTACGTGAAGCGTTAGCGCGCTCTATAGTGCAAAGTATTGTGGGAATGGAGGAGGAGATACCTGTTATTACGCTTGATATTTCACTGGAACACATATTGCAGCAGTCTGTACAAGTTTCCAGCGAAGGTGGAGCGAGTTTAGAGCCAGGTTTAGCTGAAAAATTATTGTCATCTTTGCAGGATGCGAGTCAGCGACAGGAGATGGCAGGGCAAGTTGCAGTATTACTTGTTTCATCGATTATACGCCCGATGTTAGCCCAATTCACAAAACGAACAATACCAAATTTACATGTGCTTTCGTTTAACGAAATACCGGATAACAAACAAATAAAAGTGGTTTCCACTGTCGGTCAATAGAGTAAATAATTCTGGGATTACTCAAGGAGGCTGCCAGCGAATTATAGGTTTACTGTGGAAAAGCAATTTTGATCATCTAATTCGATATTTTTTGCTGAATAGCTACGGCTAATTGGCTCAAACGATTAAAAAACTGATCTAAAATTGCTTTCCAGTGTTACGGCTTCTATTCTCCGGCAACCTCTTAGTATGAAAATTGCGTCAAACTAGCGCATTCAAGTGAGTTCATTTGATACGTATATTTTCTAAGATGGTATGGCAACGTGTGATAACAGTAGTAAGAGTGTAGGTTTGCTCGTGCAATAAAAGGTTGGGTATTATGAAGTTGAAACGTTACACCGCACCTGATATCAGGCAAGCAATGACAAAAGTCCGGGATGAGCTTGGCCCAGACGCAGTTATTCTCTCAAATAGAAAAATTGACAATGGCATTGAGATTATTGCAGCTACGGACTATGACGATGCAATAGTCAATGGAACATCAATTCAGGAAAAGCCAAAACAATCAGAACTGGTTAAACCGGCAAACTCGAAAAAACTTGCTGACCAACTCTCCAAAACGTTTGACATCGAAAGCAAAGAAGCAACTTGGAAGCAAGCGCTGGCGGATACTTATACGATGGAAAGTGAGCCAAGGGCTCAAGCAGAACAAAAACCAAAAAAAATCACAAAAAATACGAGTCAGGTTTCCAATGAATGGATAAACCGATTTAATTCTTCTGTAGAAGAAGATGTGCAGAGTAATCCTTCCCTACCAACATCGACTGTTCATCCCACAGACTCTGAGATTAAAAATGTACGAGATGAGCTTAGTAATCTTCGAGGTCTGCTTGAGACTCAGCTTTCTTCACTTGCTTGGGCAGATATTACTAAACGAAATCCACAAAAATCAAAAGTTTTAAAACATCTGCTTGAGTTAGGTTTAACACCTGAAATGAGCTATTCACTACTTTCAAAAGTCGATAATAAACTGGATTTTGAATCGAGTTGGCGAAAGTGTCTGGCGTTGTTTGCGAGACAATTACCAGTGGTTGATGATGATGTTATTAAGAAAGGTGGTATCTTCGCGCTGATTGGACCTACTGGTGTTGGTAAAACAACAACGATTGCCAAAATGGCTGCGCGTTATGCTTTATCACATGGTACAAAAGGTATAGCACTGGTTACTACTGATAATTATCGTATTGGCGCACAGGAACAACTAAGAACATACGGTAGGATTCTGGGTACTCCTGTAAAAGTAGCAAACGATGCGGAGGAACTGCGTAAAATTCTGAAAAGTTTGTATGACAAGGATCTAGTTCTTATTGATACGGCAGGAATGAGTCAACGTGATATTCGATTAACGGAACAATTCTCGATGTTAAGCGAAGGTTCAAATCTCATAAAAACTTTTCTTGTGATGTCAGCATCCTCTCAACAGAATGTATTGGAGGAGACAGTTCAAGCCTATAAAAAAGCCTTTCTTGATGGTTGTATTCTCACCAAATTGGATGAATCCATCGTATTAGGAGGTGCATTATCAACCATTGTTAAAAATCAAATCCCCATCGTTTATGAAAGTGATGGTCAAAGGGTGCCTGAAGATTTACACAAACCAGAGGCCGTAGAGCTGATTAAAAAAGCAGTGACAATGATGAATGACTCTCAAATAAAATTCGATGAAAGTGTTGTCGAGCTTGCATTTGGGGGGTTAGCCGCAAATGATCTCAGCTGATATTCAATTTGACCAAGCATCGGGCCTTCGTGCATTAAAACGAACTAAACCAGTCAGAGTTATTGCGGTGACTGGTGGTAAGGGTGGCGTGGGCAAAACTAATGTATCCGTCAATCTTTCTATTGCCATGTCCGCATTAGGTAAAAAGGTTATGTTGCTAGATGCAGACCTTGGCATGGCTAACATTGATGTTTTACTTGGATTACATCCTAAGTACAATTTATCGCATGTTATTGAAGGTAATCGTACTTTAGAGGAAATCATGTTGCCAGGGCCAAGTGGGATTCAAGTAGTTCCTGCAGCTTCAGGTGCGCAGATGATGTCGCAGTTGAGTGAAGCGCAGCACATTGGATTGATACGTGCGTTTAGTGAATTAAAACATAATGTTGACGTATTAATGATTGACACTGCTGCAGGTGCAAGTGACAGCGTTGTGAGTTTTTGCAAAGCCGCACAAGAAGTGTTGGTCGTCGTATGCGATGAACCTGCATCCATAACTGATGCCTATGCACTCATTAAACTTCTGAGTCGTGATCACGGTATACAACGTTTTCATATTTTATCAAACATGACAAATAGCGTTCAAGAAGGGCGTCAACTCTTTGAAAAATTAGTTAAAGTAACAAACCGTTTTTTAGATATTACTCTAAATTATTACGGGGTTTTGCCGTTTGATGACTATCTTCGAAAAGCTGTTCAAAAACAAAAATCTGTGGTTGATGCATTTCCACGAAGCCGATCAGCAATTGCGTTTAAGAATCTTGCGCAGAAAGCCGATAAGTGGCCGATGCCCTCTAACGCGAATGGGCATTTGGAATTTTTTGTCGAAAGATTAATACACGCTAGTCAATTAGACTTGGAGGCATCAATATGAACGGAATCACAGCATATGCGGACGCTAAAGAACAAGAGCTCAAGCACAAAAATGATAGTGCTGTTGTAGCAAAACATGCGCCCCTTGTTAAAAGAATTGCTTATCACTTAATTAGTCGACTCCCACCAAGCGTTCAACCCGATGATCTTATTCAAGCTGGAATGATTGGCTTACTTGAAGCTGCAAGAAATTATGACTCTACCCAAGGCGCCAGTTTTGAAACGTATGCGGGAATTCGGATTCGTGGTGCAATGCTTGATGAGATTCGACGGAGCGACTGGGCACCTCGATCAGTTCATAAAAAAGCAAGAATTGTCGCCGAGGCGGTTAGAACAATAGAAAATGAGACGGGTAGAGATGCTCGAGACCATGAAGTGGCAAAATGCCTCGATCTTAGCCTTGATGATTATCATCAGATGCTTCAATCTGCTAGTGCGTATCGAGTAATGAGTTTTGAAGATATTGGCCCGGGTGATGACTCCTATTCAGAAAGCTTTACTGATGAGCGCGGAACGCCTCTTGATGGATTACAAAAAGAGGATTTCAAAAAAAGTCTGGCCGATGCAATAGCCAGTTTACCCGAGCGGGAGCGATTGGTTATGGCCTTGTATTACACTGAAGAACTAAATTTACGCGAGATAGGCGAAGTGCTAGGTGTGAGTGAATCTCGTGTGTGTCAGATTCATAGTCAAGCGGTGATAAGACTTCAAGCGAGAATGTCAAATGTGACACTTTCATAATTGATAGTTGTTAAATGGAATTAATAGATAGTTTACTTCGATTCTGGAGGTTACCTTGAAAAAAGATATGAAAATCCTTATTGTAGATGATTTTTCTACAATGCGTCGGATTATTAAAAATCTTCTGCGTGATTTGGGATTTACAAATACAACGGATGCTGATGATGGAAACACAGCGTTGCCGATGTTGCAATCGGGTAAGTTTGATTTTCTTGTTACTGATTGGAATATGCCGGGCATGTCAGGAATAGATCTTTTAAAGGCTGTTCGTGCTGATCCAAATTTAGCGCATTTGCCTGTGTTAATGGTCACCGCAGAACAAAAACGCGAGCAGATTGTTGAAGCAGCTCAAGCAGGAGTGAATGGGTATATTGTTAAACCATTTACGGCAATTACACTAAAAGAAAAAATTGACAAAATATTTGAGCGAATTGACGCAAATTAGTAAGTGAGGTAATAGTCATGACAGACAATGTGGAAGTTGATCAAGACAGCCTCGATCTTGCTAAGAAATTTGTTGAACAACTTGAGCAAGGCAATCAACAAGAGGCAGATAATTTGTTAACTGAGTTAACAAATTTGCGAGAAACTGAGTTGTTTCAGGAATTGGGAAAACTTACCAGAGAATTTCATGAAGCAATAAATGGATTTAATTCTGATGACCGAATGTCAGCAATAGCACAAGATGACATTCCTGATGCCAGAGAACGCTTAAAATACGTCATCGAAAAAACAGACGAAGCAGCGCATAAAACTTTAAATGCGATTGAGGAAGTTACACCAATCGTTGAGACCATAGAATCCCAGGTTTCTCAGCTAGGTGTTGAGTGGGAACGATTTTTAAAGAAAGAGATGAATCCCCAAGAGTTTCGAGATTTATCACAGAAAATTAAGGAATACTTTTTCTCTACTGAAGAAAACTTGAAAATTATTAAAACAAATGTGAATGATATTTTAATGGCTCAGGATTTTCAGGATATCACCGGACAAATTATAAAAAGGGTTATAACTCTGGTTGGCGAGGTAGAAAAAAATCTCGTTAATTTGGTTAAGTTGGGTGGTGGAGTGCCTACTTCAGAAAGCGAAGATGTAACTATTTCAAAGAAAGTTAAGACAAGTACGCCAGGCGAGCTTGAAGGACCTCAGATTCCCGGTATGGAGTCAGATGAAGCCGTTAGTAGTCAGAATGATGTCGATGAACTTCTGTCAAGTTTAGGTTTTTAAGGATAGCAAGATGTCTTTTGAAGAAGATGAAGAAATAGTCCAGGACTTCCTTGTAGAAGCAGGGGAGATACTGGAACAGCTGGGTGAACAACTCGTCTCTCTGGAGCAATCTCCCACTGATAATGATTTGCTAAATGCAGTTTTTCGAGGCTTTCATACCATAAAAGGTGGTGCTAGTTTTATCGCTTTAACGGCTTTAGTTGAAGTTTGCCACGTTGCAGAAGATGTTTTTAATCAACTAAGGCAAGGCGAACGGGATGTTGACGCTCACTTGATGGATATTATTCTTCAAGTATTGGATGTTCTTAATGAGATGTTTGATTCTGTTCGAGCGGGAAGTAACCCGGAATCGGCGAGTCCTGAATTGCTTGAGGGTTTGCGATCTTTGTTGGTGGGGAAGGCGGCTCCCCCGCCTGAAGTTGTACCAGAGCCTTCGCCAGAATCAACCGCTCCTGAATCAGAAACTGTCGCTTCAAAGCAGCAACCTGAGCCTAATGGCGATACCCCCTCTTCGGCTAGCGATGACATTACCGATCAAGAATTTGAACAACTACTTGATGCACTCGATGGTCAAGAAAGTCAACCAGGCTCAACGTCTGAACCAAGCGCAAAAAAAGAAATCGCTGAAACCCCCACTAGCAATTCCAGTGAAGATATATCAGAAAATGAGTTTGATGAATTACTCGATCAACTTCACGGCGCAGGAAAGTCTCCAACCACAGCAAATCCGCTTGCTCAAGCAGCTGCAACGGCTACTGTTAGTTCGGATAGCGATGATATAACAGATAACGAATTCGAAGCGCTACTGGATGATTTGCATGGTAAAGGTAAACATAGTACAGCTACCACGGAACCGTCACCATCAGCAGTTGTGCAAACAGCGCCAGAACCCGTGGCAGATAAACCGCCTGCTGTCGCTGAACCAACGCCTGCTGTCGCTGCACCAACGCCTGCCATATCGCCTAGCAAGGTTGAAAAACCTAAAGCAGCAAAAGAATCGCCAAGTAGTGCTCAAGGTGATACAACCGTACGTGTCGATACAAAACGGCTTGATGACATCATGAACATGGTTGGTGAGCTAGTATTGGTAAGAAATCGTATGGTTACATTGGAGGCAACACTCGGTAACGAAGAAGTGTCGCAGGCAACAAGTAATTTAGATTTAGTGACAGCCGATTTACAAACTGCAGTGATGAAAACGAGGATGCAGCCAATCAAGAAAGTGTTTGGTCGCTTTCCTCGTGTTGTACGTGACCTAGCACGTAGTTTGAAAAAAGACGTTAACCTTGAGTTGGTTGGTGAGGAAACTGATTTAGATAAAAATTTGGTCGAAGCGTTGGCCGATCCATTAGTGCATTTAGTACGAAATGCAGTAGATCACGGCATAGAAATGCCAGATGTGCGTGAGACGAATGGCAAAGTTCGTGAAGGTACTGTACTGCTTGCCGCAGAGCAAGAAGGTGATCATATTTTATTAACCATCAAAGACGATGGTGGCGGGATGGATCCCAATAAATTGCGGCAAATCGCGGTAGATAAAGGTGTAATGGATAAAGACTCTGCTGCTCGTTTGGAAGATAAAGAAGC
>CALZJE010000029.1 GCA_945787715.1 uncultured Ectothiorhodospiraceae bacterium
GCTGAAGGCAATATAGATACAGATGAAATATTTACATCTTTAGTGGATGGGAATTCCACCACAGGTATTGGCAGCTGTTCTTTATTAAGCGAAAAACTGGTGATCGCTCAACAAGGAACAATTAATGGTAAGTTAGTAACACAAAATGAAGATCCCGTAGGTGGGCACATAATTTACACCAGTCTTGGTAAATCAACTGTGACCGAGAGTGATGGAACATTTTCGTTTACAGCGCCATTGAACGAACCATTTACGATTAGCGCAACTAAAGTAGCAAGTGTTGAAGTAACAATTCTATCAGCAGAATTACCTAAAGAAGTGAAGCTGGAATTGACTAATAGTCTACCTGTTATTGAAGAACTCACTAGGAGTTTAGTTGGAATTATTGCAAATGATGGCCAAGTGAAATTTAATGTTATTGCGAAAGATCCTGATGGCGATGAACTAACTTACAAATGGGAGAAGGTGTTGGGTTCTGGGAATTTGATTGCATCAGATGGATATTTTGCTAATTGGACGGCTCCATCACTAGATGTAGGTTTTGATATTATTGCAGTTATTGTGAATGATGGAACTCACTCTGTGCGACGTGAAGCATATATCACTTGGGGAACGCCATGGTCTGAAACTGGTTTTAAAATGCAGTTCCGCTCAGACAAGAAAGTTAATGCGGCACTCAGTGGAATTAAGGTGATATTGTATAATGAGGATAATAAAACGTATGAACCTGAAAATGTAATCACCAGTGATATAGCAGGGGTTGTAGATTTTAGCCACATTGAACGAACTCGTGGAACAATTACCATTGATATATCGAGCCCATTTTCTCGATCTCTTACCACTTACGTTGATGTTCCGTTAATATCGTTTGTATATTATATAAACCAGGAAGCTGTAATTTGT
This sequence comes from uncultured Ectothiorhodospiraceae bacterium, assembly GCA_945787715.1. GTDB lineage: Bacteria > Pseudomonadota > Gammaproteobacteria > S012-40 > S012-40 > CALZJE01. The sequence goes on from CALZJE010000029.1 coordinate 904, forward strand.
CATGGAAAGCAGAAAAATATTTTGGTTAGTTTAAAAGCTGATGATGACTATCACTATTGGAACTTACTACCTATAGACAAAAATGGGCCTGGTGGATATAAATATATTAACCTAGAAAAAGTGTGTGAAGATCAATTTCAAAATGTGCTCGCATATACGTCAAAGCATGAGGAAATGAATGGCTATGGCTATATATTGGATCAAAATCCACAGAGTGCTGATCAAATTTCCATACCTATAGATAGAAAGCCGGAAAAACTTGCTTTTAGTTCAAGTGATGTTGATGAGTGGCAGATCAACACACTAAAGATTGAGGCAATGAAGAATAATCAAACATTTTCCATAAGTTATAATAACGGTGATGAAGGTGTTTCATCTGTTATATATCCTACAGAATTCCCGGCAGATATTTATTCAATATTTACGCAATTTGAATCGGTTGCCGATATTGGTTTCGAAACTCGAACGCGAAAATTTTATAGTTCACTCCCCCAAAATAACATAATTGCTGTTCCTGACGTCAAATTTGACTACGTATACTTTGAAGCCGCTGATGGGATTACTGCAGATCGATTTTTATGGCAAACATCGGGCAATCAAGCAAATGACTTAATTGGAATTAAAATTTCTCAAAAAAGTGCGTCTTATATAGAGACTGTTTGGAATGTGTGGTTGCCAGCAGAAAATGGAGCGGAAGAAGCAAGTTTTTGGACTCCGATAGATATTCCAAATTCTATCTTTCCCCTAGTGACAGATTCAGTTCAACTGAAAATTGATATTTTCGCACTAGAAGTGCCGTCAGTAAATGATCATGATGATATCTGGCAAGTCATGAGCACCGGAAATACCTTTAAAGATGTACTGAATGGCGGGTACAATGTGGGCATAAAAAATATAGTTAATTGAAATTAATGTAATAAGTTGGTTGTTTTTAGTGCTATTTTCGATAATGATGTATTGAATTTACATAAAACTATTTGACCAACACTGAGCCCTGGTTAGTGATTATGCTTTTTACAGTAATAATCTCAGGGAAAATTGCAATCATTTATCTTCACACAAACTGGGCTATTCTTTGACTACTCTATTTGCTATTGCATTTGGTGGGGCGGCTGGTGCTGTTAGTCGGTATTTGTCTTCCCAGTGGATTTATTCACTTCTCGGTAAATCATTTCCTTTCGGTACACTTGTTGTTAATTTTGCAGGATCATTTTTGATGGGGGCGCTCGCAATTTTATTGGTTGAGCGCTTGATGTTTGCGCCAGAAATTAGAGCTTTTCTTCTTGTTGGATTTCTTGGTTCTTTTACTACATTCTCTGCATTTTCATTTGAAACAGTCAATTTGATTGGCAGCGGAGATTTTATTAAAGCTGGAGTGAATATAGTCATTAATGTTTTTGTCTGTATTGTCGCTTGTTGGGCTGGGATGATATTAGGTAGGCAATTATGAGAACATTAGACGTTATCATCGTGAGAATCTATTTAACTGAGGGTGAAGGGCAGTTAAATAGAATTATCGATTTGCTGAAAGAAAAGGAAGAGGTGCGAGGTGTGACGGTTTTTCGGGGGATTGCAGGGTTTGGTCCTTCCGGTTCGTTTCACACATCGAGTTGGTCAGATTTATCCCTGGATTTGCCGTTAGTGCTCGAAATGTTTGACGAACCAGGTAAAATACAGCATGTACTAAAGCATCTCGCTGAAATCATTAAGCCTGGACACATTTTGACATGGCCGGGCCAAATTAATATTGATGGAAAAAATTAATAGATATGTTGGATCAAAAACTTTTTAGGCAAAACATTGAAGAGACAGCAGCGCAGTTAGCTCGTCGAGGATATCAACTGAATACAACTGCGATTTTAGCGCTTGAAGAAGAAAGAAAGGTATTACAAGAGAAAACTCAAGCTTTGCAAGCGGAGCGTAATTCCAAATCGAAGTCGATTGGTAAAGCAAAAGCAGCTGGAGAAGATATCCAACCCTTGTTGAAAGAAGTCGACGGTTTAGGCGATATACTCAAGCAGTTTGAACAGTCACTCTCTGAACTCCAACATAAGCTTAGCGCTATTTTGATGGAAGTTCCTAATATTCCTCATATATCAGTACCCAATGGCAAGGATGAAAATGATAACCAAGAAGTCCGTCGTTGGGGAGAGCCTAAGTCGTATGACTTTGACATCTTGGATCATGTTGCTATTGGTGAAAAGCTGGGAGCATTGAACTTTGAAACTGCTGTGAAAATCAGTGGTTCGCGATTTATGACATTGTCAGGTGATTTGGCGAGAATGCATCGAGCGTTAATTCAGTTTATGTTGAATACTCACTCAGATGTTCATGGTTACAACGAGACTTATGTGCCTTATTTGGTGAATGCTGACTCATTACGTGGAACGGGGCAGTTACCTAAATTTGAAGAAGATTTGTTTGTCATTCAAAAGCACGAAGAGACAGGGCAGCAATTTTATTTAATCCCCACTGCTGAAGTGCCGGTCACAAATATTGTGCGGGATACCATTCAACTATCTGAAGATTTACCATTAAAGTTTGTTGCCCACACCCCCTGTTTTCGCAGTGAAGCGGGATCATATGGTCGGGATACTCGAGGAATGATACGACAGCACCAGTTTGAAAAAGTTGAGCTGGTGCAAGTTGTTCGACCTGAAGATTCGCATAAAGCGCTAGAAGAATTAACAGCGCATGCTGAAGCGATATTGCAAGCCTTAAAGCTACCGTATCGTGTGATGAATTTGTGTGCTGGAGATATTGGTTTTTCATCCTGTAAAACATACGATCTTGAAGTGTGGTTACCTGGGCAAGAAACATATCGTGAGATCTCTTCTTGCAGTAATTTTGAAGATTTCCAGGCAAGACGGATGAAAGCACGTTGGCGTAACCCAGAATCTAGCAAGCCGGAATTGGTGCACACAATTAACGGTTCTGGACTGGCTGTAGGGCGAACTCTGGTTTCGATTTTAGAAAACTACCAAACAGCAGATGGTAAGGTGGAAGTGCCCGAGGTGTTGCAGTCTTATATGGGTGGTAAAACTGTGATAGGTTAAGGTTTTGAGGAAGTGTCGTGAGTCACTAAATGACACTTCTTCACGTCTTAATTTAGTTCAACATCTAGAGTGAGAGATGTGCTAAACCCTTGAAACGCTGCATAGATAGTAAATTCACCAAAGTCACCTGCGGTAATAATTCCTTTTCGTCCCGGTAGATTGGATACCGATAACGAATCTTCCTCTGTATACCAATAAACTTTTTCTGTTATGTCTCTGCTACTACCGTTTGAATAAGCAGCCGTGGCTGTGAGCTGTAAAGGGATTTGCGCAACTAAATTTTTATCTGCTTGTATAGAAATACTGCTTATTACTGCATCGCTAATTGTTATCTGTTTTTCTTGGACTTTGTCATTCAATGTGGCTGTTATTGTTGTTTGACCAGACTTAATCGCTGTTAGTAGACCTTGAGTATATGGATGATTGGAAATAAACAGTACTGTGGGATCGCTTGATTCCCAAGTGACCAAATGAGATATATCTTGAGATGTGCTATCACTAAACAGTCCCGTTGCTGTAAGTGTTCGCTGTTCATCTCGGTATAATGTCTCGAAGTTGTTATTTATAGTGATTGATTCAAGTGTGGCATCGCTTATAGTGAGCGTTAAAATGCTTGTTTTCCCTTTAAAACCAGCTTGGACTTCGAACTGACCTACCCGAGAGGGCTCTACTTTCCCGGCAGTGGTATTTTTATTTCCTATTGTTAAAACAGGTTGCTCATCCAAGCTGATCCAGCTTGCCAGTTTGGTAATGTCATGTGAGCTACCGTCGGCGTAGATGCCTGTTGCTGTTAGTTGAATAGATGTGCCAAGCGCTATTGATTGGCTTGGTGAGTTAATCTTTAACGAGACTAACTGCGCGTCGCTTGTTGTTATGGGTGTTGTATCTTCTAGTATTTGAGATAAGTTTGCTGATATTTCAGTTTGGCCTTTTGCTAAAGCATATGCATTGCTTGTGTGTTCATCAATATTACTGACTTCAATAATGCGTTGATCATGACTTAACCAGGTTACAGAGTTGCTTATATCTTGAGTGCTTCCATTTTCAAAAATAGCATAGGCCTGCAGCTTGTTAGTTTCTTCTATTGCAATATTCTCAGGTAGGGTGGCGATTTCGATTGATTTTATTTCAGCTTCAGTAACTGTAATGTTGGTGCTTTCAGTGAGCTCTTCAATGGTCACTGTAATCTTATATTCGTCGGCTTGCAGAGGAGGTAAAAACATCGGATTGAATTCGATTTCAGGGCATGTTGATGTAGCGCATGCTGAATCTGACTCTGATGGCTTTGTTTTAGAGTATGTCCAAGTAGCCGCAGATGTGATATCTAGATTAGATCCATCTGCATAATATCCAAAGGCGTTGAACGGAGTGATGTTTCCTGAAATGTAAGTTGTGGGTGAGATAGACGTTCTGAATTCGTTTAACTTAGCATTGCTTACTGTTATTGTTGTAGACGTATTTATTGATTCATTATTATAATTTGCAGTGATTCTTCCTTCTCCAAGAATGAGGCTTAGAAAGTTATTGTCGAATGTTCTTATTATAACATCGGCGTCTGAGTTCAAGTCATTGTTTACTACGAACCAGGTAATATCTTTGCTTATATCCAATTTTGAGCCGTCGCTGAAAAAGGCGAAGACTGACAAAGAGAATCCCATGTTGGGCCTAACTGTTAAGCTATCGGCTTCAATTTTTATGAATTCGATGATTGCGTTACTGACATGAATATCTTTGGCAATGCTGAGCTTGCCCATTGATGCGCTTATGGTACTCACGCCTTCTTTAAAAGTAAAAAGGGTTCCATCTTCGTTGATGTTCAATACTTCTGGTTCAGTTGAAAACCATCGGGCTTTATTACTCACATTTTGATGGCTACCATCACTGAAGTAAGCTCTGGCATGCAAGGTAAGTTGGGCTCCTCCCGGTAAAGTTTTAACCAGAGGTGCAATTTCAAGTTTTACTACTTCATTTTTGGTTGTGATGGAATTGGGTGGGGGCAATTCACAGCCGCTCATAAGCACGGAAGTGAAAAAAAGCACAAAAGCTAATGGGTAGTTGCAAGAAAAGATCTTAGTTCGCATTCTCAGCGTTTAATATAGTAGTTTTAGACGTTTACATCTTAAGAGTTTTACTCTCTATTTGCGAGCTAGAATTGCTGTTTATTAGTTTTAGCTCGGCACTATTTTGTTCAACTGACATAGTGTGGGGAGTTGCAACAAGTTGATTATTATTTTTGTTATCTACTTCAGAATACGAATTAACAGTTAAGCTTGTCAGAGCGAGGAATATAAATACTAATACCCAAAGAACAATGGATTCATCGGTATTTTGGTTGATATTGTTAGAAGGCTGATTTTTTTTCATTGATGTTTTAAGTGTATTTGTTGGAAAATGTGATTAAGTATTGAGCTTTCAGGCTATTTATCGAGCGCATTGAATGCAATCTTTAAGTCCGTTTTGAGGCTAATCTGCAAACTAGTAATCTGTTTACGGGTAATCAGTGACGTCCATTATAGAGGTCACTTTTTTAAGCGATCGAACTATGCCTAAATTAACTGCACTTAGCAACCCGAAAAAAGGTTTAAATTATTGAATTACACTGATTCTGTAGTAACGGTGTTCGGTAGGTTACTCACATCAAGAGGCACTGGGTCCAGTGCAAGAAACGTAGGAGTAAATTCAAGTTTGTCGTGCGTAAGCACTTTAATTGTATAGGTTTTGGGGACTTTCCGGTGAGCTTCACCATGTTGATCTGGTTGAATGCTAATGTGATGCTCAAGATCTTCAAGAATTAATGCGGGACCATCTTCCAATATTTCAACAATTTGGCAGTCAACATCATGGTGACGTACACGAAGTCCAATCATTTCACTCATTTGTTCAGTAGTAATGGATATCATCATTGTCACCGTTCAAAAATTCCTGTGTTCTGTTTACGATTAAATTTAGGCGCTAATTCAGCGAATCAGCGAATTAATGCATAATAAGTTCCAGGTTTAGAAAGTAAACCGTTAAATTAATCTGTGGTTGACTTGCTGATGTGGAATTAAGCGTATACATTTACAATGGTAAAATGTTACCTGATTTACTGATTTACACAATACTTAAATTTGAAAAGGAATATACATTTTTATGGTTAAAGTACTCTTTGTGTGCATGGGGAATATCTGTCGCTCACCTACTGCTGAAGGGGTTTTTCGAAAAATTGTGGACGACGAAGGATTAAGTTATGCAATTGAAATTGATTCTGCTGGCACACATGCTTACCATATTGGGAGTAAACCAGATTCGCGTTCGGAAGCAGCTGCAAAAAATAGAAGTGTTGATTTAAGTACACAACGTGCCCGTAAAATTAATGAATTCGACTTTGAGTTATTTGATTACATTCTGCCTATGGATCGTGAAAACTATTCAAATTTGCTTGAAATTTGTCCGGTGCACTTCGAGAATAAACTTCAGCTATTCTTGGAGTTTGCGAAAAATATTTCTGAGATGGAAGTGCCGGACCCTTATTATGGCGGAAATCAGGGATTTGAACGAGTATTAGATATGATAGAAGATGCATCAAAAGGACTTCTATGGCATATAAAAACTCGTCATTTGGATGAGTAAACCGCTATACTCTCAGGACATTTTGGCATTGTTAGTGTATTATTTGCGCCTTTTAAAAGTTAAAGAATTTACAGAAAATGTTAGAAATCAATCCCATCCAAAATCGCATCAAAGATTACGAAGTGCGATCAGAATCGCTTAGGGGGTATCTTTGACTATGTTTCCAAGAAAGAACGGTTGGAAGAAGTTGTCGGCGAACTTGAATACCCTGATGTCTGGAACAATCCCGAAAAAGCTCAGGCGTTAGGGAAAGAGCGTGTAGCGTTAGAACAAGTTGTTGATGTTCTCGATCAATTGAGAGATCAGCTTGCAGATGCGTCAGAGTTGTTAGAAATGGCAGCAGAAGAAAATGATGAAGATGCTGTCAACTCTGTTATTGTCGATTTAGATAATACACAAAAACAGCTGGAAACCCTTGAATTTCGTCGCATGTTTTCAGGCGAAATGGATCCCAACAGTGCTTATCTTGATATTCAGGCGGGATCTGGTGGTACCGAAGCGCAAGATTGGGCGGAGATGATATTGCGTATGTATCTTCGCTGGGGAGAACGACGCGGTTTTAAAACTGAGTTGGTCGAAGCTTCAGCGGGTGATGTAGCGGGAATCAAAAGCGCAACTATCCACTTTGTTGGTGACTATGCGTTCGGTTGGTTGAGGACGGAAACTGGAGTTCATCGTCTTGTGCGAAAGTCACCTTTCGATTCAGGCAATCGCCGACACACCTCATTTTCATCGGTCTTTGTATCGCCAGAAATTTCGGATGATATCGAAATTGATATCAATCCCGCAGATCTAAGAGTCGACACTTATCGAGCGTCAGGTGCCGGTGGTCAGCACGTTAACAAAACCGATTCTGCGATTCGTCTAACGCATATACCTACAAACACAGTTGTGCAATGCCAAAATGATCGCTCGCAGCATAAAAACCGCGCAGCGGCCATGAAAATGCTAAAAGCCAAGTTGTATGAGTTGGAAGTTATGGCACGTAATGCTGAGAAGCAAGTCATGGAAGATTCCAAATCCGATATCGGATGGGGTAGCCAAATTCGATCCTATGTATTGGACGCATCACGTATCAAAGATTTGCGTACCGGCTATGAGACAGGCAATACCCAGGCGGTACTTGATGGTGATTTAGATCCGTTTATCGAAGCAAGTTTAAAAAGTGGCCTGTAAACAGGATAAAAGAATTGGAAACTAATTAATGAGTAAAACTGCACCAAAAGATAATAACACAGTAGATCAGGCTGATGAGAATGAACTCATAGCACAACGTCGTGCAAAACTTACCGCATTGCGCGAGCAGGAAAACGCATTTCCTAATGATTTTCACCGCAATGTTATGGCGGGAGAGTTACACGCGGAATATGAAAGTAAAGATGCTGATGCTCTCGCAGAAAATCCTATTCGAGTAAGCTTGGCGGGCCGAATGATGACGCGTCGAATTATGGGTAAGGCCAGCTTTGCTCATATACAAGATATGTCGGGGAAAATGCAATTATATGTTGCTCGTGACTTATTGCCTGAAGGTGTTTATAACGACAAATTCAAGAAATGGGATGTCGGAGATATTCTTGGCGCAGAAGGCGTGTTGTTCCGTACAAAAACAGGCGACCTTTCAGTAAAAGTTGATGCCATTCGATTACTCACTAAATCGATTCGCCCACTGCCTGAGAAATTTCATGGGCTCTCTGATCAAGAAGTAAAATATCGTCAGCGATATATTGACTTGATTATGAATGAAGATTCCCGCGAAAAATTTCGTATGCGTTCGGCCATCGTATCTTACATAAGAAATTTTTTAATCGAGCGTCAGTTCCTCGAAGTTGAAACGCCCATGATGCAAGCGATTCCTGGCGGCGCAACAGCGAGACCTTTTTCAACATTTCATAATGCACTAGATATGGATTTATTCCTACGAATCGCACCAGAGTTATATTTGAAACGTTTGGTCGTTGGTGGATTCGAACGAGTATTCGAAATTAACCGTAACTTCCGTAATGAGGGATTATCTACACGTCACAATCCTGAGTTTACAATGCTAGAGTTTTATCAAGCATATGCTGACTACAATGATTTGATGGATATTACCGAAGCGATGTTACGCGGCATTGCTGAATCAGTACTTGGTACCACCGATGTAAATTACCAAGGTGATAGCTACGATTTTGGTAGCCCGTTCCATCGCATGACAGTAAAAGATTCTATTCTTCACTACAATCCTGAATTAAAATCAGCGCAACTGGATGTGTTACAAAGTGCTGTCGCGGTTGCTGAAGGATTAGGAATACCCATTAAACCAAGCTATGGCTTGGGCAAAGTGCAAATCGAAATTTTTGAAAAAACGGTTGAGCATCGTTTAAAAGATCCAACGTTCATAACAGAATACCCCACCGAGGTTTCACCGCTTGCGCGTCGTAACGATGATAATCATTTCGTGACAGATCGTTTCGAGTTTTTCGTTGGTGGTCGTGAAATAGCAAACGGTTTTTCTGAGCTTAATGATTACGAAGACCAGGCAGAGCGCTTTAAAAAACAAGTTGAAGAGAAAGAAGCCGGTGATGATGAAGCCATGCATTTCGATGAAGATTACATCACAGCGCTTGAGCATGGAATGCCGCCAACAGCGGGCGAGGGGATTGGTATTGATCGATTAGTAATGTTGTTTACTGATGCGCCTTCTATTCGAGATGTTTTGTTATTTCCACATATGCGGCCTAAAGTATAGAAGATTATGCATTTGCTTTGCTTTTTCTTTTTCTAGGTTAAAGCAAAGTAAATGTAATTTTATAAATATCTAAGGCAAGCACCCATCATGCAAGATGAGACGTTAGTGTTCGATCAAATTCTCTGTCATTAATAATTTAAAATCAAGAATATCTCGCACCATCAATTGTTGATCAAATATGGTTTTAAAATCAACATCTGTTCTGTCTGGTTTATTATTCCCTGAGATGACCCCCCTGTTTGATGCCGCCAACAGTGGAGATGTCGGTAGGGGAATGTATCTGTTATCTTGCATGTTATTCAATAGATTTGTACCGACAAAGCCAACGGGTATCTCCATACCGAGCAGATGTAACAGCGTTGCTGGTAGATCATGTAAACCACCGTGTTTATCTCCAAACGTTTGTTGAAACTGTTTTAGTCTTTCTTCTTCTCCCGGGATTAATACAAGAAGTGGTATTTTATCATTTTCAACAGAGAATATATCGATGTCATTGAGTGATTTTGTTGTACCGAGTGCGCCAGAGTCGTGATCGCCATAGAGTATAAAAACGGTATTGTTATACGAATCCATTTTCTTAATAGAATCGAAAAACTTGGCTAGTGCATTATCAGTGTATTTTACTGAGCGTAGATAGTTCGGGAGTAAACCATATCCGTCTTCACGTGTTAGCGATGCGAAGTGTTCTTTGTACTCTTCGGGTATGTCAATGAATGGGTGATGGCTAGTTAGTGAAATGATGAAGTTGAAATAGCGACCTTTTGTCTCAGATATTTTTTCAATGGCGAATTGAAATACGTCTTCATCGCTAATTCCAAGGCCAATTTTATTTTTTTCTTGCATGACTGAGTTGAAATATAAATTGTCGATGCCATACCGTTTATGTGCGACGGCTTGGTTCCAAATTTCTCCATCTAGGCCGTGCACTGTCATTGTTTGATAACCTTCGTTTTTGAGAATATTAGGAATCGATTGAAAATAAGATTCCATATGACTCATTTGTGCCGGTTTTCGAGTGTCTGGTAGTAATCCTGTCATAACTGCAAATTCAGCGTCAGAAGTTCTCCCATGCAAGGTAACATCATATATATTGTTAAAATATAGACCACTTTCTTTTAACGTTGAAAAAAAAGGGGTGACAGCTGTATCTACTATCATCAAGTCAGTTAAAAATTCTGACCAACTTTCCAATTGAATGAAAACCACATTACGATCTTTCGCAACTCCAAACAGAGGGGTTGGCTGCTGGTTAATTTTTTGCTGACTTTTAAGGAAATCGGCGATCTGAGTCTTTCTCTCATTCGGTATTGGTTTTAATAATACTGAATCGGATATATGACTTGCTATATCATACAAATGATAAATAACTATTCCATGTGATGCTGCAAAGTGCTTCGCTGAGTAGTGTTCCACCCAGTCATATTGAATATTGACACTTTTATTTGTTGCAAGACTACTGCTCCAAGGAATGAATGTTGAAATAAAAAGAAAACTTAATAGGCTGAGCGTTGAATATTTCTGCAGAGTATTCAACACCGATGTATTGCTTTTAAATGATAAAGACATTGCTTGTTTTTGATATTTATTTTTATTATTTGTGGAATAGAATAGAAGAAACACGCCAGCAAGAAGCGGGATTAGCGTATCAAAAGATAATAATACATAAATACTATAGTGCACATCCAGCATTTGATGCATTGAAGATAAGCTACTGACAGAGGGTAATGTATTGAAATAGGAAAAATAAGTTTTATCAATGGTAGAGAGCAAGGTTGTGCTGATTAGTGCAATCCCCAGAATGAAAAAATGCCTTCTTTCATGAAAAATAACTAATAGAAATGTGATTGCTACTGGCCAAAGTAGACTCCAAAATATTGTTTGGATCTTAAATGGTTCACCCAATGCGGTTGCCACGCTCCAGTCCATCCAATATATACTAAAGAAAGCCAAAAAATAGACTAGTGCTGTCATCCAGGAGCGTTTACGGGGTGGAGTAAAAGTGTTCATTGTTTAATCTTCGGCCGATGCTTTATTTTGTCAGTATTGTAGGGATAATCTGCAAAATGGTTGCCGAAATATTCAATCTAAGAAATTAGATTTTTGAGGAGCATTAAGAAATTTAACTTAATTTATTGTGATAGAAGTGGTTAGCAATGTGTCGTACAGAAAATTGCAGATAAGATAACTGTGTAGTGGATAACTGGGTCGGGAAGACTTCTCCTTCGAATGGTGCGAATATCTATGGGGTAAATAACAAGGGATGTTATCTTTTACATCCCTTGTTAACATGAGGAAGGAAATCTAAAGTTATGCAACATTTAGCATGATATCTAACTCACCAGCTGCATTTAATATAGACAGATCGTCGAAACCACCGATAGGCTGATCATTAATAATTATTTGAGGTAGACTTTTACGACCAGTGCGTTCAATCATATCTGGAAAACGATCCGCTTCTATTGCCAGGTTTATCTCCTCATATTGAATACCTTTTTCGTCGAGAAGGTATTTAGCGCGGTGGCAATAGCCACAACCTGGGTGGGAGTAAATCAGTACTTTATTCATGCTCTATATCCTACTGTTATGAATAATATCAGTTTATAATTAGACACTAATAGTACCAGAGTGTTTCAGTAAAGTATTAGATATAATTCTTCTTAATAATCAGGGGTGTGCGTAAAACATTCATTGAATTGTATTAGAATCAGGCAATTGTAGATCCCGGAAATGCTATTTCGGTTAAATATTCAGTTGCGGTATTGTCCATGTCGGTAGCATGTCTTTATAACACGACAAACATTATGTCGTTAGATGACTTTTGATTTATCGGAATTGCTTAAGATGAAGTAGGAATTTATCTTCGAATAAAATTTTATGCTCTTTTTACAAGCCTTGTAAATTTTTAACTTTCGTTTATAAGCAGCATTCAATGTTAGCGGATTAGATGCCGCGTCCTTGCTACGGCGTGAAAAGCTATAAGAGATAGAGAAAATTCGTAGTGCTTTCTTCGTTAGCTTGCTTTTGTACATTTTTCAATGGGAACAGCGATACAATTTCTACCCGATGCTTTTGCTTGATAGAGCAATCTGTCCGCGTTTTCATTGATCTCTGTAGCTGATGCACATGCGCTGCTCTCCGCGATTCCGCAACTAAAACTTGATTGAAAGTCACCTTCTGTAGAGCGATGCAAGATTTTTGAAAACGAAATTCTTAAATCTTCAAGAACAAATTTGGCATCATTTAGCGTGGTATTCGGCATAATCACGGCGAACTCTTCGCCTCCGTATCTGCCAACAATATCTGTTTTACGTAGCCGTTGCTGTAGAAGACGAGAAAATTGTTTAATAACGCGATCACCTGTTAAATGTCCATGAACATCATTTACCTGTTTGAAATGGTCAATATCAATCATGGAAAAACAAAGGCATGAATTATTTCTAGAAGCTTGTTTAAACTCGTTTTCCAGTAGTTGCTTGGTGTATGAATGATTTAACAATCCCGTTAAACTATCTTTTACCATGAATTTTTTTAGTTTTCTTGCTTTCCTTACTCTTGCTTTTATTGATGTGCCAAGGTTCTTCGGATTAATTGATTTGTTAATAAAATCATATCCTCCATATTTCAACATTGCGGGTTGTTTTTCAATGTCATCTTCATTGGATAAGAAGGCAATAGGTATACAATTAAAATTTTCTCTTTGTCTGATCACCTTAGCCAAATCAAATCCCGAGCATTGTGGCATAGTTAAATCCATTAATATTAAATCTGGATCAAACTCGGTTAAGGGTCCCATTATTTTTAACGGATCAATAACTATCTTTGTGTCAATCCCAACGTCTTGTAGTACCAGAGAGATATATGTCGCAATAGTTTCTGAGTCATCAACAATCAACACACGATATGGGTCAGTGTTTTTACGATAAGAAAGATAATCAAGCTTGTCTAAGATTGCAGTCGTATCTATCGGCATGTTGAACATTGCTATACCACCAGCGTTAACTGTTTCAAGATGCACGGTGATATGATCGTTTCTGGTAATGAATAGTATTGGTATGCCTGATAGATGTGGTGATAATTGTCTAACAAGAAAAGAGCCATTCCCATCGGGAAGTTGTGTGCTAACAATTAAGCAATTAATGTCTCCATCACGAACACAATGTTGTAGTTCAATAAAGTTGTGTATGACTTTTGGAGTGTAGTTGAAGTGTTTCAATTGATCAGCAAGTTCTTGGCAGGCAGTAGTGTCGTCAAGAAATAGTCCAACGACAAATTTTTCAGAGACGGCATCCTTTGCTCGAAATGCATTACTCATTTTCACAACTTGCTGTTGGTCAATTATGTTCATAGCTGTAACTCCAAACTGAATACGGTTCTTTAAACCTAGAGAAAGCAGTTGATCCATGGCTATTACCCCAAGGGTACTTCATAAAGGGCGTAACGTAGCCTCTTGTTTCGCATATCTATCTATACGCTATACGAAAAAATCTTGCTTCACCAGCCAGGTTAAGACAAAATTTTCATTCGGTTTGTGCCCTACGCTGCGCTCTAGCTCCTGCATCCAAGCAGTCGTTTACTAATTAAAACAATGCTCTACGTTCTATTTAAACGTCGAACAGATTTTTCTAGGTTAAATGCAATTCATATTTCTTTGCTTTTAATGGTAATTAGTAGCAAGTGGAATTGCTATATTTGATATTTACTGCAATTGTCTTGCCTCTGCTTGTAAGATGTTATTTTTAAAGATATTTATTGTGTTGAGGCCGAGCGTCATATTGTTTTTTTTGGAAAATGTAAACTAAAGTGTCGGGTAAATTAGACGTGTTGATCGGGGTGATAATGATAATAAATCCTAAATTAATACTATTTCGTGGTAGATATAATGCTGGTGGCATTGCATTCCAAGTATTGTGAATAATTTTTAAAGGTGGGCGGCGAAAGCGTGAGTACTTAAAGTACGCTAATCTTCCAGTACACCGAACTCTACCAGCTCCATTTTGTTCAGAAAATTTGGTCTGCTTTTGGGGAATGTTAATTGGTAGAAATAAAATGATTGAGGAATCCCCATGTCAATGTAGTATTGTAAATTATTAGCGTGCCGATCTTCTTTCAAGGGCTCATTTTTGATAGCTTTGGTTGTTTCGTTAGTTGTTTCGTTAATACTTCTGTTATACCAAGATGAAACACCTATGCGGCTACCTTCTTGAAACTCACGATCGCAACCTGCGATATAAGAGTGGACAGCTTCCGCGACAACATAACTGGAATGAGTAATTTTGGTTGTTAAGCAGTAGGCGCGGATTGCATAACCAAGTTCGAGTGCATAACGAGTATGAGGAGAAATCGATCCTGTAACAAAACCGAACTCCAATGTATGAACATTAGGATGTGCAGCTAACATATTATTTAAATCCAAGGATGTTCTGCTACTGATTTTTCCATGCATAATGGCTATGCCATTTTCAACATAGAATCTTGCTGGTCCCCAATTTATTTGAGTTTCGCTATCAACAACCAAATGATATTCGGCTCCCCAGCTTTTTGTCTTGCGTGTGGAGATGTTATAAATTTCTAGTTCATCTACAGTTAGATTGCGCATATCATCAAAGGGGACATCTATCATAGTCCAGTAGAAATCTTCTGGTATCCCCATATCTAATTGATAGTTGAGATAGATATCATGCACAGGATCAGTGGTTGAAAATTCATTGGCCACCCAGGAGCGGGTCTCGACTCCGCTGTTATCAACAATAGTATGTTTCCAAGTATGTATGCCTAGCTTTCCGCCATTCTCAATAATACGATTACAACCAGCGAAGAAAAAATGAACTCCTCCGGAAGCAATCTTTCCCATATAAGGCACAACCGTTGTTAGGCAGGCTTTACGCAGCAGTCGTCCTGCTTCAAGAGTGGCATTGAAATCGATCGTGCCTAGAACTTTTTTCATAACGATTGTATTAACCTTGGGATGGTTTTTTATAAGATTGCTTACGAGAAGAGGAATTGTCGAATCCATGATTCCTTGCATGTAAGCTACGTTCTCAACGACATTAAAGGAGATTGGTTGTTTGCCTCGCTTTTCTGAAAGCGCTTTAAATTGACTTTTGTCTTTTAGATTTGCCGCATTTATAGCATTTTCTTCTGTTGTTGCTGAAGATTCACCACTACCACATGCGCCTAGCGTTGAAAATAGCAGACAAATAACAAGAAGTTTTACGGAAAATGTTATTGCTCTGTTTGCAACAATGCATAACGGATCGAAAGAGAGGGGTGAAGCAATCTTAAAAACGTTATCTAAGCGTAAAACTCTGTTCGGTAGAATTATTGTTTTCATTGTTATTTTTATTCTGTTTAACTTTTAATTTTTGCATGATAAAGGTAAGGGATTGTTGGCAGCTTAAATTAAGTAGGCGAGCGAGAGAGGGAGTGTATCGAATGACAGTTTTATCCGTGTTTACAAATCCTTAAGTCTTTGATATTGCAGTATTGGAAACTAGGTTTGGAGGCTTAAAGTGTTGGTTTTGAATGAATCAATGACTTGAGCGCTATAGGAAATGGCAAGTAAGAAGCATAAGTGAACCCAGGGAAGCAGAAATCCCCTGGGTTCCTTGCTAGGGGCGTCACACTAAATATTTTTGTATTTTCTTGGAGATGAAAAGTAGCCTGAGGCACTAACTGGATTTTTTTAAAAACAGGTTAGCAAGACAATATGTACGCCGTTCACTCATCCTTCAATTTGTTCAGAATTTGAAGTTAGAGAAATATTTCGTACCGATGTACCGCGTTTAGCGATAAAGGTTGCACTTTTTACAACAAGATCTTTTTTCGACGTTACAGAATCGCCCGCTGGCTGAGAGTGGTGTACCTTTGCTATCCAAGGTTGGGACAGTATCTGCTTCGTTCTCATTATAAAAGCCAGCTTCGGCCCATTGAATTGCAACGCTGTAAAAGTGCTTGTTCGGTATTCATAGAGATGTATCCCTCATGTATTCTGCTGCGCATTATGCCCTTAATCGCCGATAAAAAACGGTGAGTGTATGGGTGATGTTGCTACGGCATTGATAATCCATCGAACAAGGTCAGTCGAGGCAAGATCGTGCATTTATACTCTGAGTGCTTCGTACGATAACGTTTTGAGCTATTTGAGGCTTAATGTGGTTGGGAGAATGTTAAAATATACCGTTTATGTGATTGTTAGATTGCAGGTCGTTGTTTTATGTAATACTTCTCTGTACTGTCAGACTTCAAAAGGTTCAGCTTTCGGTTTCAATAAACTGAATAATATCGATTACCTACCAGTTCCTTACTGATAGCTGTGGCCGCCAGGGAAAGCACCTCTCACGGAAAACTACCATCCCAAACCATACCCCCCCCCACAATTGTACCAACCAGTTTGCTCGCCTGTTGCTGTCGTGGTAGGTAAACTGTTTTGTGAATGTGATATAAAAATATGTAACTATGCACAAATGCAAGCTTTCCCACCTTTGTTACTTAATATAAATTAATAAAACGACAATGAAAGGGGGCGGATTGAATACCAATTCTACTGTAAATAGCGGCCGTCCACCACAGGGAAGTCCAGTCCAGCTGGATGGCTTTCAAACGAAAAGAAGTGTGCTCGAATAATGCATCCAGCATGACTTCTATTGTAGTTTGAGATATGGTCGTTGTAAACGCTATTATCCGAGTGTAAGCATGGGGAATTAGAAAGATTTAGAGCAGTGGTATTGCCGAATGGTGTAGGGTTCGTGTCGTATTGAATGACACTCGCAGGCATAAGCATAGTTGTTAATGTAGACACAGTTAGAATGATGAAAGATAATATCTAATAGAGTTGTAACTAACTTGAGTGATTTGCTTTTCATGGCAACTCATTCCCTGGGTACGAAAACATGAAGTAAATAATAGGCGCTATTCCTTAAGCTGATTGTGGCGCGGAACTCACTTCGGTCGACGCGGGGATTAGCCATTTCTCGTTGGGAGCTTAAATTGGTGAGTTTTTCAGTGAATTATACTTGATCTGGATAGTTCATGAACCTTACGTTTTCTCGCTGAGTCGTTGATTCTACAAACAATTACTCGGTAAACTGCTCCTGCGTCGTCTAAAGTGCCTGTGGTTGGTGCTTGATCGCTAATATCCACGTAGGCTTCAATCGACCGGGCATATCAATCCAGCCCTCAATCAGAAAGTTATTCGTAAAATAAAATAGCTGTGCGATAAAATCTTAAACTCATGAAATATCCAGGATAAAAAACTTATTTGCAAAGAAAGAATTGTTAATAAGTGTCAGCCATATCGTTTTCTTATTCTAAAGCCTATTGCAATTTGCTATAGTCTAATTGTGAATGTCACATTAAAAAAGTAAGGTGGTCAAAATGACTGTATGTCGTCGTCCCAATTCGTTTCGGGGAATATTTTCCTGCTCATTGAGGCACACTTTTTTTATTTTTTTACTTGGGTTATTCGTAACTTCATGCGGAGGGGGAGGGGACTCAAAGACACCTCCTAATGATAACTCCAACAAGAAAGAATTTGTGATCAATTCAGATGGGCAAACTATTGAATATGTTTTGCCTGACAATGCACGTGTCAAGGCAACTTTGGAGATTCCTGCTGGTGCCGTTCCGGATGGAACGATCATTTCTATTAATCCTGCCGACAATTATCCGCCAAACTCGAAGGTGATTCCAGGCGCAGTATTTGATTTTGGCCCGGATGGTCTAGTATTTGGCTCACCAGCTAAACTCACAATATGGTACGACCCTAGTGAAATGTCTACACCGGAAAGTCACTTGGGAATTTACAAGATGACTGGGGATAAATGGGAAGAAATTGATAGTATCGTTGATACTAATAGTCACACAGTTACTGCCATGATTGGAGGCCTTAGTCTTGGCGCATTAGGCATAGAATCTGTACCACCTACTACAGTAGCTTCACCAGAAAACAGGAGCTTTAATTCAAATACTAATTTAGAGGTTACTCTGATATGCAGTGACCAGCCTGGCAGCGGATGTGATAAAACCTACTACACAATGGACGGAAGCGATCCGACAAGTTCTTCAAGCGTTTACTCCGGGAAGATATTAATAGAGAACGATACCACCCTTAAATTTTTCTCAGTGGATACCATCGGTAACGTTGAGGCCATACAAACTGAAAGTTATGTCAGTATTCCTGTGTTCACGATTGGTGGCACAGTGAGCGGGCTTAATGGCACTCTGATACTGCAAAATGATAACGGAGATGATGTAACCGTTACGACCAATAGTTCTTTTACCTTTGCTACGAGCATTGCTGATGGGTCAGAGTATACAGTGACAATTCTCAGCAAACAGGCGCAACAAATATGTGATGTCTTCAACCATCAAGGTACAATCAACGGACAGAACGTGACGGATATATCAGTAGTCTGTTCAGACATACCAGCAGGGACATTCACAGTAGGTGGTGAGGTGAATGGCCTCAAAGGTACACTGGTTTTACAAAATAATGGTGGGGATGATGAGATCCTTGTTACAAACGGCCCTTTTACCTTTAATACTTCTATTGACGAGAACGCACAATATGATATTACAATCTTGAGCAAGCCGGTTGATCGAGAATGCTCTGTTAGCAATGGCAGAGGTGTGATCAGTGGCCTAAATGTAACTGACGTCGCACTAAATTGTATTCCAATTTGGGCACATCCTGATGATATTAACGATTATATCAATCCAAATGCTGGGGAAGAGGTTGAGAGTGTGCATAATTCTCCAAAGGTCGCAATGGATGATAACGGTAATATAATTGTTGTGTGGATTGGTGATTCCTGCTCAGAATCAAACTGTCGTCAGGTATATATGATCGAATATCGAAACGAAAGTTGGACACAGGTTGATAATCTATCTGACAACATCAGCCCAGACGGTTTCACTGCATCATCACCACAAGTTGCGATGAGTAACGACGGCACTGCAATTATCGTTTGGGAACAGTTAACCACTGCGCAATTCGGCAGCTGTGGTACTTTCGGCACTCAGTGTAGCCATATTTACATGAGCGAATACCGTAATGGCACGTGGAAACATCCTCAGGGTAATACTGACTATATAAATCAACCCGCCGATATTTCAGTTAACAGTGCTGCCCATGCTCCGCAGGTTGTGATGGACGATAGCGGTAACGCAATTATAGTCTGGTACCAGAAAAGGCCAGATGGCTGGGGGGTTTACAAGAGCGAATATCGTAGCGGAAGTTGGACACATCCGACCATAAATGAGTACATAAATCCCAAAATCTCTGGCAATAATGCCATAAATCCAAGTGTTGCAATGGATAATAATGGCAATGCCTTAATTGTTTGGCAGGCCAATGACTTGTCAACTACTTGCAGTGGAAGCAGCCCGTGTAATCGGCTGTATATTAGTGAATATCGAGACAGTAAATGGACGCATCCTGATGATGTGACCTCAGGCTATATAAATCCTGTCGGACAGTATTGCTCAGGAATTAGCTGTATGTTCGAGGTAGATATAGCGATGGATAATAATGACAATGCCATAATCGTATGGAAGCAACATCTGGGGAATGGCGATAGCGCAAATAATGGGGCAATTTTTATGAGCGAATACCGCAATGGGAGCTGGACACACCCCTCAGCTTTAAATGACGCAATTAATCCTGGACTAATGTCCAACAAAGCGCGTTTTCCCCGGGTTGACATGAATGACAACGACAATGCGATTATAGTCTGGCAACAATATGACGGCACTCTTAACTGCAAAGAGAGGATATTTGGCTTGAATGGATATGAGGAGTTTGCTGTGCCATGCAATCAAACCTACATGAGCGAGACGAGTAGTGGTGGATGGATACACCCAAATGACCTGTCTGAACATATAAGCCCATCTGGCCAAATGGTGGATTTGATTTCATTTCCGGAAGTAGCAATAAGTAATAATGGAGATGCAGTTATAACTTGGGCTCAAGTGGATGGAAATACAAATTCCACTTGCGTGGAGGGCAGTGTGAATTTCTGCTCACATATTTTCATGAGCGAAAAGCGCGGAGGGAGCTGGATCCACCCTGAGGATCTTATGGATTATATTAGTCCGACCTATGAGCCAACGGGTAGCCGTCATCCACAAGTGGCAATTGATAGTAGTGGAAACACAATCATTGCCTGGGATCAGTATAAAGGTATTCAAACCAATATTTATAAGAGTGATTACAAGTAAAAGATAAGCCTGCAGGCAGATAAGCAACTTGACTCATGATCCCTCCTATTTGGTTAAGCTCGCGAACAGCATTGGTAGTTGTTCAGGCAGTTTATCCACGTTATCGACGACGGTATAGTTATTGGCGCCGAAGATTCGCTTCACATAACTATCGGCATCAGGATCCAGGGTGAGGCAATAAGATAGAATCCCCTTGCTATACAGCTCTTCCACCGCTTTCTTGGTATCGTGACGCAGATGTTGCGGGTCTCGTTCGTCAATATCCGCTGGTTCACCATCGGTAACAATCAACAACAGCTTGCGTCGTTCCGCTTGTTTAAGCAGATGATGGCCGGCATGACGCATAGCCGCCCCCATACGTGTAGATAAACCTCCCTGCATCCCCGCTAAACGTGACTTGGCTTCATCATCATAGTGCTGGTTAAAATCCTTGAACCGATAGTACTGCACATCGTGGCGACCATCCGAGGCAAAGCCATGAATAGCAAAAGGATCGCCAATGCCATTGATGGCGGTCGATACAAGAGTGGCCGCCTCACGGGTTAGCTCCAGTATCGTTTTTTCTGATCCGCCAATTTTTTCGTTGGTCGACTCTGAGAGATCCAACAAAACTACTACTGCCAGGTCACGAGTTTTAAGCACATTACGCATTGTTATGCGTGTATTTGGCTGTTCATCCATGCGGATGGAGATCATCGCATCGATAGCAGCATTGATATCGACTTCATCACCGTCTTCCATGTTGCGCTCACGCTGTACTCCCGATGGAGACAACAGATCGATGATCTGTTTAATGCGATGTGCGATTGGGCGATGTTCGGTAAGAATTTTGTCGATATCCTCAGGATTACCCTTAGGTTGGCGACGCTCATAGATAGTAGCCCAGTCAGGACGATAAAGCTGAATATGGTAATCCCACTCCTGATAGTAAAAAGGTTCCGAGATGCGTTCCTTGCGCCACATTTCATTACAGCTTACGCCCTCATCCTCGTGAAGATACTTTTCAGTAGCACAGGTCCATATCTCTGGTGTGTCATCTCCGGCTAGTTTACAATCCACTTCGTTAGCCATCTCCATGACACTTACTGTTTTGTGTACTTGATGTTGCGATGCAGCTACGTACTCGTTCATAGTATCGAAAGTAAATTCTTCAAATTCCCAAACGAAACGGTTGTCATCACGATAGGGTATACGAATGCGTTCTAGTAATTGTAAGCTGGGCACTTCCTTGCGAGAAGAGAAGAGATTAAACAGCTCTAGACCCATATGCCAGGAGAACTGATTATTGTCTTGCTCGGTCTCGATTTTGTCATGGAACTGTTCAGTAAAAGCATTCAGCTCTGCATCATCACTGTTGACATTACTGTCCAGCAGCATAAGTGCTAAATGTTCCAGTGCATGCATTGTAGGGTGTTCTACCTCAGCCTCAGTCTTAATAGAGAGAAGTGACGCCCACAATTTTTTTAGGCCGGGGAAAACAGAGACTGCTCTGTATTCAACACGTGCATCTTCCAGGTAGCCGATAAAGAATAGCTGTACTGGGCTTAATTGCTCAACTGAGATATTTGAATTGGTATAACAAAGATGTGCTGCCATGTGCGCTGCTGTAGCACGATATAACTCCAAACCTGTGATCTCTCCCACATCATCCAACGCATCGGGCATGTGCATAATATGTGAGTCGATATAAGGTCTGAAATCGGTGTAGTCAGCGCCGGTTGGGCGTAGAAAGAAATCTCGTCCCCACAAGGCTCGCAGGTAAAAATTGAGCTTGCGCTGAGTATCAATAAACAGCGTACCACGACGCTCTTTTTGAAGCATTGCCCGGCTGTCCTGCGATTCTAGATTAAAGTACTTGGTCAGGTTGCTAAAGTCACGTCGATAGGCTTGCGCACCAAAATTGGCCCAGCGACGCAGACCATTTAGTGTCAGCTTGGATAAAAGCTCATCAATTTGATTTAACATTGGCTTCACACCATGCGCAGCCGTACTGGATAGTTGATGTATCATCGTCAAATAACCACGCAATAACTCGGCATCACCTAAACGGCGTGCAGCAGTGGGCAAACGACTAAACATCAGCGAGATCACTTCGCCTGAGGCCGTAGACGACAACTTCATCGCCGCAGTAATCACATCATTAATGATATCCTCGCCACACTCCTTCACAACCAGTGGCATCTCCTCTAGGTAGGAAATCACCAGGTCATTGCCACGCCCCAAGCTGCAGAGGCCTTTGGCACCATCCAAATAATCTTGTAGGCCAGCCGGAGACATAACTCGGGCTGCTTCTTGGAAGCTCCTCCCCAGCACATCACGCACCTCAGGTGCGATCTCTGCTAGATGCTCTTCGTAATCTTCGAGTTTGATCGACATAATAAAATTTCGTTAGTCAACGTAGTGAGCGCAAAGGCAAAGCTCGCAAAGGGTTGATATAGCCGTTAAAAAAACCTTTGTGTTCATTGTATCCTGGCGTTCTCTACGCTACTTAACGCCTCGTTTTATTAACAAAAGGATTTAGCTAAAGAATGTTTGTACCGCAGCATTTAGGGTGTCGCGTATATCCGGATCATCTGTCAGTGGCGTGACCATTGTCATGCTACAAGCAGCAACAGGAGCAACACCTTTGGCAATTAACTGTCCGGCATAAACCAGCAGACGGGTTGATATTCCTTCATCCAGGCCATGCCCTTTAAGGTTGCGGGCGCGGTGGCCTATTTGTACAAGCTTGCCGGCAGTGGTTTCATCAACACCGGATTCTTTGGTAATGATCTCAGTTTCAATCTTCGCGTTTGGATAGTCGAAATCCAGGCCACCAAAACGTTGCTTGGTAGATTGTTTTAAATCTTTCATTAAACTTTGGTAACCTGGGTTATAAGAGATCACCAATTGGAAATCGGGATGTGCTTCCACCAATTCGCCCTTCTTATCGAGAGGCAGGGCACGTCGATGATCAGTGAGGGGATGGATAACAACAGTTGTATCCTGGCGAGCTTCTACCACTTCGTCTAAGTAACAAATCGCACCAATACGTGCAGCAGTGGTTAAGGGGCCATCTTGCCATTTTGTGCCATCTTTATCTAATAGGAAGCGACCCACCAAATCTGAGGCAGTCATATCTTCATTACAGGCGATGGTAATCAATGGCTTGCCCAAGTTCCAGGCCATATATTCGACAAAGCGGGATTTACCACAGCCAGTTGGGCCTTTCAGTATCATCGGCATGCGTGCATTGTAGGCAGCTTCATAAAGTGTAATTTCATCGCCTACTGCTTCGTAGTACGGCTCAGACTTCACTATATACTGTTTCGAATCTACAGTGGTTTTATTCTCAGACATAACACACCTTAATAACTTTCTGGATTACTTTTCTGAATTACTTTTCTGAATTACTCGAACAATATCGGGCAGGGGCTTCTGTTCTTTGGCTTTACCCCTCCCCCCGCAGCTGTTTTAATACAGACTTACCGCGGTAGATTAGCATATAACTACCTGCAGACTATGCAAAATTGTCAAAATCTCACAGACGTACATGGTTGTCATGGTTAGCTTTGTGACAAGCTTTTACTTCAGCGAAGATTACATCTACCCTAGTTTCACCAAACATAGGTAGTTTCCAAATGTACTAGGGATTACTGACAGCGTTTGCTGATTCAGTATGTTCGATACCTAGGTTTCAGTCTTTGCCAATTATGTACTTTTTGGTGTTTTTCTAAAAATTAAGAACGTTTCTTGCATTTTATGGCGTATAAAGAATTAATTAATACATCCAGAGAGGGATGAATGCCATTTCGTTTAAATATTATGTTTTACCAATTAATCCTAGTTTTAATCCTGATTTTTTTCAGTGTCCTGGTAAATGCCAAGGAACGATGGGTTGGTTTATATGCCAGTAACAACTCTGGCATCAGCTACAAAGATTGGCAAAGCCATTGGAATGCATATGATTATGGTATTGGTTGGTCTTTAGATAAAGACGCAGCAATATACGCGAAAGTTGATTATCTGACCCACGATTATAATCTTGTCGAAGTACCGAAAGGCAAGTTGCCAATCTATTATGGAATTGGTGCCGGAATTGAGTTTGGCTCAGATGTTACAGCAGGATTTCGTATACCTGTAGGGGTAAATTATCTATTTAAAAAAATTCCTTACGATATTTTTGTGGAGGTCGTGCCGATGTTACATATTTACCCGAGCACCGTCGTTGCAATTAGCGGTGCTGTTGGGATTCGTTATCATTTTAAATATTAGTGAAACTTATCGGTTAATGAACTGGCCTTCCCCCCCCAAAAAAATCTACTAACAAAGATCTTTGCCAATATTGGCTATTCCTCTTCCTTATCATCATCGTCCGTTTTGTCTGTCGTCAGCACTACTTTGAGTATTTTAAGTCCACCTGTTCCACTGGCAACAAATAGTATATTGTTACGGAATAAAATATGATTGACAGATTGTTGGTCTCCAAACTGTAGCTTGCCAAGCAAGGTAAGGTTTTCGACTTCGCAGCTGTTGTTACTAAAGCTGGTATCGGCGAGGGCTATATACGCGCCAGCTTCACCGTTAGACATAGCTAGGACGGTTTTATAGGCAGTTGCTGAGTTAGTCACCGTTTTACTTGTATCCAAACCGTCTACAACAGGGATGTCGATGTTATCTAAAACCTCTCCAGTAGACATGCAAACGATTTGTGTACCCCCATCGCCAAGTGCAAGAATTGCTTTACCTTTCTTTACTTCAACAGTCGATTTTGATTCAGAAATAGTTGCACCATTTAAAGGAAAATCATTTTGAAGTGCCCCAGATATTATATCAAATGTAATGATTCCTGCATCAGTGCCATAAACAACAGCGATTCCATCGTTATCTACATCAACACCTCTAGCATCATCTACGACATGATAACTGAAGAGAGATAGATCGGATTTATTAAGAATAGATATCCCGGCATTATCGCCGGAAGTTGCATACACAAAATTACCGGAGACATCGACATCAGTGCCTGCAAAACCTGGAAGATCAATAGTTGTTATGTCATCTGTTAATTTTCCCGCGCTAATTTTCATTTTTGCAAGCATCGCATGCAATTCATTAGAAGCACCTGCAAAATAGAGATCACTACCATGTACAGTAATACCGTTTACATCTGTATCTTTCAGTATCACACTTGATATGAGTTCTGGATTATCTGCTTTTGTGATATTGAATACCTCTATTGCACCCAACATTTTTTCGCCAGCAATATTATAAGAAACGTATGCCTTATTTCCTTTGATAATGACTTCTGTCGCTTGAAGCGTGGTTCCCTCATAGGATGGTGGTGTAACTTCAGCAATTAAAGTGAGTAAGGCATCCTCTTTCTTTGGAGCTTGCGTAGGCTTGTTTTTATTTGTGTTATCGACTATTTCAATTATTTTATTGGTATATGTTACTCGCGATGCAAGTATTTCTGAGTCATTTTCTATAACAATATTTTTGCTGGATTCATTGGTAATACAAGATGCGAGGGTAAGTAAACTTGTGAGCGAGATATAAAACAATGTTGTTCTTTTGCTAAACATACTAATCACCAATAAATGTAGTGTAAATGAGGTAGCGATAATCTATTTGAATCAATACTTCCCTATCGGCTACATCAAACGGACTTTAAACGTGTTCCCAGTTAATACTGAGAACTATCCAACTTTGTTTGCTCATGATTTATCTCGATATTTCAAGATAGCAGCTAATAACTCCTAGACTGATAAATGTCAATTTATGTTAAATTTCGTGGCTTAACTTGATGACATGATTTCTTGTTTCAACTAAAGGCATTTTCGCTAATATCCGCTATTGTGTTAGGTGAAATGGACTGAGTTCATGCACCTAAACACTCCCAGTAGATAAGAATGAAATATAGAGCGGATGTGAAATGTAATGCGTTTAAATGTTGTCATGATTTTATTGTTGTTTACTGCTATGACAGTCGATTGTTATGCGTTAACCATTAGCGATGCATGGCAAGAAGTAGACAGCGGTAACTATGAAAAAGCTGAAGAAATTCTATCAAATATTTTGTTGGAAACTCCTGATTCAGTCGACGAGTTATTTTTGCTGGCAAGAGTATATGCCTGGAATAAAAAATATAGTCAGGCGGAAAAATATTTATCATTGTTAGTGACACGTTACCCCAGAAATGTTGACTATATATTAGCTAGAGCAAAGAACTTTTATTGGCAAAATAAATATTCAGAATCTTTAAAACTGATTGAAAAAGGAAAAATATTAGCACCTACTTATAATGAAATAGTTATTTTGGAAGAGAGTGTGCTGGCGGCAAAAGAAAATAACGTGATGCGACATGAAATAAAAAATCGATCTGAATCAGAGAAATGGCTAACATCAATAGAATACGAATATGAATCGTTAGATAACAATATGCCGGATTGGAAAAATTATTTTATAGCCACCAGTCGTTTATTTAATGACACACACAGGTTCGGTTTCAATTTAGAGAGGATCGAGCGGTTTGGACTGATAGATCAACAGATGACAGTAAATGCTGCGCTTAGAATTAATGATTCATTACTTTCTTCTTCTAGCTATTCAATGAGTGAATTTAGTGAGTTTATACCTAAGTGGTTATTTGATTCTTCTTTGGATTTTATTGTACATCGTGGTTTATCGGTTAAACCACGCATTAAATATAGTGAATACACATCGTTAAACGCATTGATGTTTAGTGGGAGTATAGATAAATACTTTTCAAATGTAGAAATAACATATGTGGCATATGTGACATATACAGATCTTAAGACGCCGGTATCCAGTCATGAAATTAAATTTTACTATCACTATGGCGTTGGTAAATTTATTTCGATTGCAGCTAACGTGGGAAAAGAGTTGTTAGTAACCACAGCAATAGATCCAATTTATCAAGACGTCTACGGTGTTCGTATGTCAGGAAAACATAGTTTGACTGATTATTTCGGGTTGACTTATCAAATAAGTTTTCATCAACAAGGTGATTCTTATTCAAAACAAGGGGTGCGACTTGGAGTTTTTGTTAAATACTGAATCTCGCCTCCACTTGGCAATGATATTTCTCGTTGTCATTATTTTTTTGAATGTTACGATTTTTTCATTCATTATTTTTTTTAGGATTAAGCTTCATCTGAATGGCAAGAAAGAAATGGCATTTCTTGATGTATGGCGGCCCATTATTACACTGTCTGCATTTGAAAAAACGAGTGAATTACCAGAAATGGATAAAAAATTCATTATGTTGTTTATCAATGAGTGGAATGTGTTATACGAAAAGCTAGGTGGAGATTGCCATGAAAACCTGGTTGATTTAGCCATTCGTCAAAAGATTCATCAATATGCGATAGGTTTACTTGTTTCTGGCCGAAGATCCAATCAATTAATTGCAATTACCACTTTAGGGAATATACGTGCGGATAATGCATGGAATCCGTTAGCAGCAATTGCTCAATCCTTTAGTGTCACAAATTCATTGGCCGCTTTTAATGCGTGCGCAAAAATCAGTCCTGATAGATTATTTGCTGAGTTGTTTTCTCTTGTTATTAGTCGAAAAGATTGGCCGCCCGTCTTAACAGCGCGTATTTTACGTAATTTAAATTCGCTGGATGTTTGTGCGAATTTATACGGCCAGATAGATAAATGTAAAAGTGAAAACTTAGCTAATGTACTAAAATTGATTAGCTCCAGCAAATGTTTTGACATCTATGTGCCGATTAAAAATATACTCGAAAAATCTGATGATCCTTCTATTATTGCACTCTGTTTGAAAGCATTAAACGATCCCAGAGCAATTAATATTGTGGTTCAATTTTCAACTCACGCAGTAAATTTTGTGCGTATGCAAGCAGCTGTATCGCTAGGGAGAATAGGGGGGAAAGGCGAGATCCCACTGTTAATGTCGCTGGTGTGTGATAAAGACTGGTGGGTTAGGTATAGGGCTGCACAAGCATTAGTGAGCTTACCTTTTTTAAAGAAAAAAGATGTTTTACAGTTAAAAGAAGAGTTGGTTGATCAGTATGGTATTGGAATGCTAGAACAAGTATTGTCAGAAAATGATGTACACGAAGCACTTAGTAAAGCTTGAGATCGGATATTATGTTTATTCTCTAATCTATTTTTCAATACTATCGGATGTAGTTGCTGTTTTCCAACTTGCGTTTCGTTTCATCTCCCCCCAACTGGCTTTTTTCCCGGTTAACCATTGGTACATGGCCATAATTCTCCATAGACTATTTAATTGTCGATAACCAAAATTCTCAAAGACTGCAATGAAAAGTAGTATAAAAATATACTGAGCACTCGGGTAGATATGAAATGACATCTCTTCCAGTAAAACAGCAACAGATGAGAGCATAACACCAAATCCAAGTGCAACAACAAAGAAAAATAGCGTGTTCTCCCATGATAGGTAGCCTAAGAAAAAACCCATGCTGATAGTTATATAGCCAAATAGCTCAATGAACGGGCCAAGGCATTCAAAGAAAAACATGAATGGCATTGCCACCCACCCCACAACTCCGCCATTCCTGCTGAACATGAGTGATATATTAGATAACAGGCTTTCGGTTAATCCGCGTTGCCAGCGTATACGTTGATGTTTTAACGTTTTTAAATCTTCAGGTGCTTCAGTCCAGCAAATAGGATCTGGTACATAACTGATACGATACTCTTTTTTGTTTTTTCTCATTATCCGATGTAATCTAACGATGAGCTCCATATCTTCTCCTATCATATTGGTTTTATATCCTCCAACTGATATGACTGTTTCTTTATGAAAAAGGCCAAATGCGCCTGAGATTATTAATAGAGCATTTAACGGCTCCCAGCCTAAACGACCGAATAAAAAAGCGCGCAAATACTCGGCGACTTGTAATCTAGCGAGTAAGTTTTTGGGGATACCAATTTTTTGTACGAAGCCTTTCGAAATAGTACATCCATTAACAATTCGAACTGTCCCACCTGCAGCCACGGTTTCTGGATATTCAATGAACGCTTGAACCACACGTTCCAAGCTATCCGGTTGAAGAAGGGAATCAGCATCTACTGCACAAAATAGGGGATAACGTGAAATATTAATTGCAGCATTTAGAGAGTCTGCTTTACCGCCGTTTTGTTTATCTATCACTCGTAGATTGCGGCGCGTTTTGGAGACGTAAATCATATTTATTTTTTCAGTTATTATGCGACTCCTATATGCTTCTGGATATTCCACCAGATCAAACTCCTTCTTTAGAATTTCCAAGGTGTTGTCAGTAGAGCCATCATTGACAATGAGTACCTCATATTTAGGATAGGTGAGTTGAAGTAATGCGTATACTGAGTCCACAACGGTTTCAGCTTCATTATATGCAGGCGCGATTAGGGTAACTGGCATTTCCAGGCCTGTGTTGGTATTTGAAACACCCGCATATTTTTGTGTCTGCATAAATCGTCTGATGGCAAAAATAGAGAGGAAATTAAGGGACATGTAACCCGTGTATAACCCAACAAAATAGACCAGAAATAGTTGTTCGGCGATGTTTATAATGGCTGTCATTTTAATCAATAAATACTTTTTGAATTGCAAGGTGATTGAAAAAGATGTGGAAGTAATAAATAGCACTCTTTAATGCTAAGAATATCTCGTAATCGGAGTACCTATTTATATATTTTGTCGTTGATTAATATAGCGGAACGTTCATGGCGCTACTTAATTTTTCAAAAAATACGATCAATAAATAGCTCGTGGTTAGTAACGCCTGATAGATAACATTAAATTTTTATGTTTATTACAGGTGTTTTGAAGAATTGAAGTGGAAATATTAAAGAGTAGTAAGTCCACAGTTATTTACTAACTCATCTAAGTTAATCCTGATTAAAAAACAACCGCTACACACAGCCGAAATATATACATCTATAAGAATTTAAATCAAAAATTTAGTGAGAAATTCTTCATTTTAGTTTTTTAGGCTTTACTTATATTTCAATTTGGACGAATATTAAGCTTGGGTTTTAGCGTTAAGTTTGAGGTTTAATTGTGAGTGAAGTGATAATAGATGTTAGAGAGCGAGATGAGTATGGTGCTGAACATGTTGAACATTCGATAAACGTTCCTCTTTCGAATTTTGCATCCGTTGCTCCGGGTGTACTCAAAGCGGTAGAAGATCGTGAGATTTGCTTCCTTTGCCATAGTGGTGTGAGGTCTGCTCAAGCTGTAAACCTGGCTAAAGGTATGGGTTATCAAAATGAACACACATATAGCTCTTTTGATGGAGGATTGTTGGAATGGAAAAAGACTGGTAATCCAGTTATCTCAAGCTCGGTCAGCACTGCACTCCCTATTATTCGACAAGTACATCTTACCGTTGGTGCATTGATAATTATTTTTGGTGTTCTTGGTGGGGTGGTCAATCCTCTCCTGTCATTTGTTGCTGCCGCTATGGGAGCAGGTCTGTTTTTCGCTGGTGCTACTGGTATCTGTGCAATGGCAAATGTTCTTGCGATAATGCCCTGGAATAAAGCTAAAGAAATATAATTTCCCAAACTTATTTCTGGGAGGTTAGAGTTTATTTGTTGCGCTTTTCGTAAAATAGTATTTTTAAATTCTTTGCTTATGAGTTTTGTTTGTAAGCAATTTTATCAATGCTATTAATTTATATGAATTATTTGGGTTCTTATGAAATTGTAGTCAACAAAGGTGAATTGCAAAAGCATAGCTAATGGTATGTTATTTACGCTATCGATGATAGTGATGGTCATTCGGATTTGTGAGAACCATTGATCAAACGCTAAGTAGCAAAGAATAATGTGGCATTCAGTCGAGATAGCTGCTTATATTAGTCTATATCCTCATCATCGAATTTACTTTCTTTTAACTGTCTCAGTTTGCGTAGTGCAGCCGATTCTATCTGACGAATCCGTTCTCGGGTTATATTAAACTGTTGGCCGATTTGATCCAAAGTTGATTCACCGGGAACACCAATTCCAAAACGCAAGCGCAATACGGTTTGCTCCCTTGCGCTTAAGCTGTCTAGCATGCCGGTAACAACTTTCATTAAGTCTTTTTCACTGGCATCTTCAGAGGGGGAAATTGCTGATGTATCATCGATCAAATCAAACAGGGTTGAGCCTTCACTTTCACCAATTGGAGTGTCTATCGAAATAGGATCGCTGACTAGCTCGTTGACTTCCATAACTTTTTCTTTAGGGAGTTGCATTTCAACAGCAAGTTCCTCGGGGCTAGGGTCTCTGCCGTGTGTTTGATAAAATTTTCGTGATATACGTTTTTGTTTACCGCTACGTTCAGCCATATGCACGGGCAGCCGGATTGTTCTTGATTGATCTGAGATTGCACGTGATATGGATTGACGGATCCACCAGGTTGCGTAAGTGGAAAATTTGAATCCACGTTGGTACTCAAATTTATCCGCTGCCCGCATTAAACCGATATTGCCCTCTTGCACAAGATCGAGGAAGGGTAGCCCACGATAGGTATAATTTTTTGCGATGGAAATCACTAATCTGAGGTTCGCTTTCACCAGGAAATTTTTTTGTCGGCTAAGCGATTTATCTAAGACTTTAAGGCGTTTGTGAATATGGTAAAAATCCAGCAATGGGTTTCCGAGGCGCAATTTTAACTGTCTTGCTCTGCCGAACCAGGACGCTAATTTCTGGGTGTCAAATGCGTCAACCTCTGGCAGATAGGTGTTAAATTGTTCGAGCTGGTTGTTGTCAGCAGCCAGTAAGAACTTATTGAACAGTAAATCGGTCTGCTTATAACTCATGCCTGATCTTTCCAGTAATGTAAAAAATTCACTTTTAAAGCTATTCATTTCTTCATTGTAGTTATTGATATTCGCACAGAGTGATCTGAGATATTTTGGCGTAAAATTAAACTCCACAAAAAGCTGCTCGCGATTTGCATCAATAATGGATTTATTAGCGTCCTGCTTGTTTGAGTCAGTCATTAGAAATAAAAAACGTTTGAGTTTTTCCTCAAGCAGTTCATCTTTCAATGACTTAAATTTCTCTTGGTTGGTATCTGCCTGATAATCGTCGTTAATATCATTTTCTTGCTTGTTTTTCAGCCAAAATGTATCGATGCTCTTGCTGCTGCCTCGCGAGTTATTTTCAGAAGAGAATCGAAAAAATTTTTCAATCGGTGTGTTTTCGTTGTTTAGTTCGTTAATGGTATTTTTTAAATACTGGTGACTGATAGATAAATTCGCCAACGCCTGTTTTATTTCAGATTCTAATGCCTCCATTTTTTGGCCGATGCGAATTTCGTCTTCTTTTGTAATGAGATTAATTGCGCCCATTTCCCTCATGTATTTACGGGTGGGATCGTTGGCGTCTTCATTGATCGGATTTTTTAGGTCTGAAATGTTATCACTAGCTTCTTTAATATCTGCATTCTTGTTTACTTCAGTATTCTCTTCCCCAGAAGATTCATTTTCATATGAGTATAATTCACATGAATCCTCGTTGAGTCTGTCAAAGCTGTCCAACAAATCAATTTTCGATTTCATTGTTTGTCCTTATTCCAGTAACTGTCTGGAGTAATAATAGAATTATACAAAATCGATACATAAGTAATATTATGATTGTTATTATTTTATAAAGTTTCAGCTTTTTGTAAATATTTTTCGCGATAAATATCTAATGTATTTGCTTGTGAAAGTGGAGCACTGTAATGTTTAGATGCTGATGATCGCGCTACGACGCCGTCGGTTGATCAGCAGCAGATGGGTTCGAGATATTCCTCATCTGCTGCGCATAACTTTTAAAGCTTTTTATAAATACCAAGCTCAATGGGGTATGGTTTGAGGTACAAGGTGTTTTCGATAAACCGATGCTTGTGCCTTGTGAAATACATATTAAGCAATATAAGGGGTGCGATTAGTGGAAGTTCACCTATTCGATATTTTTCTGCTGTGTATAGAAGTTGCTGCTTTTCTTCATCAGGCAACTGATTTTTTAAAAAACCGAACAGGTGTTGAAGAACATTGAAATGTCCACCTCTGGTCGCTGGCTTCTTAAGCGTTGCCATTAACGTATTGATATATTGTTTGGCAATGATTGAGATATTGTCTCTTGTAATTGCTGCAATCAATCGGCCCAGTTCACGATAGCTTTTTTGACATCTAGACAGCAGAACCATCTTATATTGCATATGGAAATTGAAAATTTTATATGCTGTTATCCCTGATTTATCCAGTTCATTCCAACGTTGATAGGCGTAAATCCGTTGTATAAAGCTATCTAATAAGACTGGATTTTTTAGTCGGCCTTCCTCTTCAACAGGCAGTAGCGGGAACAATTGAATCAGTTGCTCGGTGAATAAGCCCATTCCTGTAGGCGAGTCTCTGTTTTCTGTGTAAACTTTTACGCGTTCCATTCCACAACTGGGCGAGCCTTTTTTAACCACATAGCCAGATAAGGTTTGTATCCAGGCTTTCTGCTGTACTGTGATTTGTTTTAGCGGTTCTGTGACGTTGTAGCGATTATCTCTGGTACCGACTGCCTGAATGCCTGCAGTTGATGTGACAAGTCTTATTGGCTCTCTGGGAGTGCTCATGCCGATGGCTACTTCCGGACAAAAAGTGCGGAACTCGAAACATTTGCCCATTTCTTCAAGCAGTGTGGCGTCTTTACGATGACCGCCATCAAATCTAACTTTCTCTCCAGCTAAGCAGGCGCTTAACCCAATAATTAATTGCTTATCCATAACAGCTCCTTTAACACTCAATAGTGATTGAATACGGCTTTATTCCTGTTTTTGTACTGACCTAGCATTTGACTGCGACCATATTAAACTTATACAATACATGTACAAACTTGTAAAGCCTTTATCGGCACATACAACGTGTTTATGAATTTGTGCGGAATAACTGAACTTGCTTCTAAACAAAACCCAGCATGTAGCTGATTTTCTGGTGGTTGGGTACTGATTTTAAAAACACAGTAACCATCCTTGGTGTTTGACGCCAACATCCGTGTTGGCGACACTTCAAAATCAGTACCCAACCACCAGAAAATCGTGAATTTGAAACTTTGCTGAGTTGTGTTTAGAGGTATGTAATTGAATTAAGGCTCATAGGAATGCCGGCGAAAGATAAGTGCTGATTCGCACTCCCTTTTAAAGAGGAATAAGACATGAATCCCATGATAGAAATGATTATTTACAGCGTAATTCCGATTGTTTTTATACCCATTGTATTTGCTATCTTGTACTTAACGCGAAATAAAGTTGTACAAAAAAAGGCTGACAAACATCATGACTAGTAAAACTGAGCAAGTTGAAAATCAACTGAACGCTGTCGCTGTCCCAGCAAAATCCAAATGGCTGATAATGACAGGCATTATATGTCCTCCACTGATATTGTGGCTTTTAGGTAAGCGTGTTTATGCGGTTGCTAGCCTGGGGTTGATTATTATTAGCTTGATTTTGGCGCAGATTTATTCATCGCTGAATAATTGGCCGTTTCCGATTTGGACATTCCCATTGCATGTGCTTGTATATCTCGCCACTGCTTATCATGTTTATTTTGCGCTGTTAGAAAATGCTGAGCAATTTAATTCGAAGCGAATAGTGATCAGTTTCTGGTTCATTATGTTGATCATGTTTGGTGCCTATCAGCTACTTGTCAGTAGCTCGTTTTCTCGTTATGGCATTGCATCTGTTTCTATGAATCCTACTCTGATTCACGGAGACTATGTGATAAGCAAACAACTAACAAAAGAAAGCCATGGGGAAAGTAATTCGATAGCAGGATTAGGTTATGGAGATATTGTGATTTTTGAGCACCCGGAAGGTGATGAGATCCAGGTTAAGCGCATTGTCGCGCTAGCTGGCGATCGAGTCACTTTTAGTGGCGAGAGCCTTACTATCAATGATGAGAAAATTAAGCGGGAAACGATTAATACCAATAATAGTGGCACCCCTTTCCTCTGGTTAAAGACTGAATTATATTCGGAAAATAATCATGGAAAAAAATATTTAATCAGCGTTTCAGGTGAGACTGTTCAGGTAAGTGGTGAAGTAGTAGTGCCACCCGGTCATGTATTTGTAATGGGGGATAATCGCAACCAGAGTATCGATAGCCGTTTTTGGGGTGTGTTGCCGGTGGACAATATTTTGGAAAAACCTTTATTGATTTGGTGGAGTGTCAAACCAGGTGTTCAACCGCTTATTCGGTGGAATAGAATTGGACGCTGGGTTGAATGAGGCCCAGCGTCTGATAAGGAGTGCTAAACGGGAAAATGAGCTCTGTTCTCTGGTTTGACAAAAGTCAGGTGTACATTGCTAATGACTCTTTCTTTGAATCCACCTTCGCAGTAGCAGAGGTAAAACTCCCACAGTCTGATAAATTCCTGACTGTAATTCAAGCTCTTTACATCGCTAAGCGCATTAAAAAATCGCAGTCGCCAATCGTGCAATGTGCGTGCATAGTGTGGCCCGATGTCTTCGAAATTTGCCATCCGCATGTCACTGCTTTCAGTCACTGCGTTTTGCATAGCGGTAACAGACGGGATGAAACATCCAGGGAAAATATAACGCTTAATAAAATCGACTTCCTTTAACGCAGCTTTATAGCGTTGATCGGCAATGGTAATTGCCTGGATCAACATCATACCATCAGCCTCTAGTAAATCGCTGCATTTTTGAAAGTAGGTATTGATATATTGATGGCCGATCGCTTCGATCATTTCTATAGAAACTATTTTGTCGTAGCATCCGGTTAAATCTCGATAATCGGAGAATAAAACGGTAATTTTGTCCTGCAACCCTGCCTCTTTTACCCGCTGGTTTGATAATTCAAACTGTTCCTGAGAGATGGTTGTAGTGGTGACTTTACAGCCGTAGTTTTGTGCGGCGTGTAAGGCGAATCCACCCCAGCCTGTACCGATTTCTAATACGTGATCAGTATTGCTGAGCTGCAGTTTTTTACAGATGCTATCTAGCTTATAACGGGATGCCTGTTCCAGATCACTATCAGCATTAGGATAAATGGCAGATGAATACATCATATTGCTGTCGAGAAACAGCTTGAAAAAATCATTCCCTAAATCATAGTGCGCAGAGATGTTGCGCCTGCTGCCTTCGCGTGTATTTCGGTTTAGCCAGTGTAATGCTTTAAAAATCGGTATTTTTAGGCGAACCAGGCTCTCATCCATATTATCCAGTACATCCTGGTTTTGTAATAAAATTTGAACCAGTTCGGTCAGCTTATCGCAGTCCCAATAATTGTTGAAATAGGCTTCTCCTGCACCAGTGCTTCCACCAAACGTGACGGCGCTATAAAAACGCTTGTTCTTTACTGTAAGGGTAGCGCTGAGTTGCGAACTGCATTGCGGATTACCAAAATGATAAACCTCGCTTTCGTCATAAATCGTTAGATAACCGCGGTTGATGTGTTGCAAGCGACCGAATAAACCCTGCTTGGCGAGTTTGTCTAGCCATCTGCCTTTGGTTTTTGCAGATAATGTAGCTGAATTAGGGATAATTGACGTATTCATAGTTTATTCACCGTTTTTGATTCAGTTAATGAAGAAGGATGGGGATGAAATGGGGTTCGTTTAACCCACAGTTTAAAGGCTTGATAATAAATGGCTGCAACGACTTTACTTGTCATCAGCGGAAATTGCAGTAATGCCCGGCTTAACGACGCGGCATTAATTTCCTGCGCCTTTAATTTTATCGTAGCATCAAAAATTCGTTTTCCGGTTTCATTTACTGTCATGTGTACAGCTAGATGATCACTCGGTATGCTGAATCGCCAATCATAATTCTGATTCATGGGATTAAAGGGGGAGACATGAAAGTCTTTATTAAACGAAAACTGAAAGCTTGTGGTGGCGGACTTTTTAACTGGCATAACGTAACAATGCTGTTCTTTCCAGGGTGTGTTATTCACCTCCGCTACAATCGTATTTAAGGTTGCGCCATCGTCATCAAAACAATAATAGAAACTGACTGGGTTAAAACCGTAACCGAAGTATTTTAAATGTGTTAGCAATCGAATCGGGCCAGTGGGTCGGTAGCCTGCCTTTTGCTGAACCAATTGCCTTACGCTGTGGGTCAGATTTTTGCCCCCACCTAAATGTTGTTTTCGATCAAACCAAGCAATATTCGGCTTGTTGGCTGACCATAACCAGAAACGGTTGAAAAGGCTCGGTAGTTCTTCGAGATCCAGATACATCATGAATAGGGAATAGGAAAATTCATGAGTGTTCGGCGTGAATCTGCGATGTCTAACTCGCCCGAGATAAATGCGACTGTTATTCACTGATGCTATCCTCAAAGTGTTTTAACGCATTTAACGCGCTAACAACACCATCTTCATGAAAGCCAAATCGCCAATACGCGCCACAAAAAAATGTACGTTTTGGTCCGTTTATTTCATGTTGCTTATGTTGCGCAGCAACACCATCAGGGGTGAAAACCGGATGATCGTAGCGTATCTGTTTGATGATTTTTTGTTCATCGATTGCATCAGTGTGATTCAGTGTTACACAAAATTGAACCGGTGCGTCGAGCGATTGAAGGATATTCATGTTGTAGGTTAGCGCGACCCG